>NZ_RWIV01000001.1:3947500-4247500 GCF_003944835.1 Bacillus sp. HMF5848 | reverse complement strand
CCAAGGACAAAATACATGCATTTTCTCAACTGAGTTTGCGTTACGAATGATGGGGGATATTCAGCAGTATTTTATCGACCATAAAGTCCGTAATTACTATTCTGTTTCCATATCTGGCTATCATATCGCGGAAGCGGGCGCTAACCCGATTACACAGCTCGCGTTTACACTAGCTAATGGTTTTACGTATGTAGAATATTACTTAAGTCGTGGTATGCATATTGATGACTTTGCACCAAACCTCTCGTTTTTCTTTAGTAACGGATTAGACCCAGAATATACTGTGATTGGTCGAGTAGCACGTCGTATTTGGGCTACGGTTATGCGTGATAAGTATGGTGCGAATGAAAGAAGTCAAAAGCTTAAATATCACATTCAAACATCAGGACGCTCGCTGCATGCGCAGGAAATTGACTTTAACGATATTCGTACAACATTACAGGCATTAATGGCCCTACAAGATAATTGTAATTCGTTGCATACGAACGCGTACGATGAAGCTATTACAACACCAACAGAAGAATCAGTCCGTCGCGCCATGGCTATCCAATTAATTATCACAAAAGAACATGGATTATCGAAAAATGAAAATCCATTACAAGGCTCATTTATTGTGGAAGAGTTAACGGATTTAGTAGAAGAGGCTGTTCTTGCTGAGTTTGACCGTATTAATGACCGTGGTGGCGTGTTAAGTGCGATGGAGATGCAGTATCAACGTGGTAAAATTCAAGATGAATCAATGTTTTATGAGATGAAAAAGCACACAGGGGAGCTACCAATTATCGGAGTGAACACGTATAAAAATCCTAATCCACCGTCAGAGGAAGACATAGATCAGCTTGAGATTGCTCGTTCTACCGAAGAAGAAAAGCAAACACAAATTCAAAACTTACAACAATTCCAGATGAAGCATGAAGATATTGCTGATGCTGCTCTTACTCGCTTGAAAAAAGTAGCAGTAAGTGAAGGAAATATATTTGCAGAGCTTATGGAGACGGTGAAAGTGGCAAGTCTTGGTCAAATTACGCAAGCGTTATATGAAGTAGGCGGACAATATAGAAGAAATATGTAACAAAAAGTATACATGCACTTGGATGTAACAATCCAAGTGTATTTGTTTGGCTTACTTGTGAGCAGAACGACGCCATGGTTCTAGTAAGGTGAGTATGCTACTATAAATACATCGTAAAAATAAAAGATTTGCCATTACTGCTGGCATAAATGAGTTGAATTTGTTTATAATGAATGGTATGTATTTTATAGACCACTACATTTATAGTTAAAATGCTCATACATAACAATGAGATATAGAGAATATCGAAAGGGAGTGCCAGAATGAGTTTAAAGCAATACTCCGAAGAACAGTTGAAAGAAATATCCCTAGTTGAGCTTATTTACCTAGTCCTAGAAGATAAAGGTCAAGCAGTAAGCTTCAATGATTTACTTGCTGAGGTTACGGCAATGGCTGGCTTAACAGAAGACCAAGTGCGTTCTAAAGTAGCTCAATTATACACAGATGTTAACATCGACGGTCGTTTTATTAGTATTGGTGACAATCGTTGGGGCTTACGTTCTTGGTATCCGTATAACCAAATCGAAGAAGAAACAACTCCAACTATTCGTCCGAAGAAAAAGAAAAAGCGTGTTGAAGACGAGGACGAGTTTGATGACGTTGATGTTGATGTCGACGATTTTGATGAAATTGAAGAAGACGATCTCGACTTCGATGATGAAGATGATGATGAAGTTATTGAAGACGAAGACGATGATGATGCAGATGACGACGATGCAGATGATGATGACTTTGAAGAGGACATCGTTGAAGATGAAGTTTTTGACTTAGATGAAGATGAAGATGAAGAAGAAGAAGATTTAAGTCTAGATGAACTTGCTGAAGAAGAAGCAGAAGAATTTGAAGAAGATGAGGATGATTTATAAAAATAAATCTACCTTGACTTTATATTAAATAATTTGTACAATCTTTTTTGGGCTCCATTAATTTGGACGATGTAATAATAACAAGCACAAAATGCTCCCTTACGCACTCATGTAGCAGTGCGTAGGTGGAGCATTTTTTTATTTTTTTTACATGGAAAATACAATATTGGCTCCTTATTTTAACTTTTTTGTGCAAACTAAAAAGAAAAGTGAAACGCTTGTATAGGAATGTAACGCCTAGAATATGACACTCCGTTTTAGTAAGTGTGTTATCCACACCTTGGCTTACAAAAGAGTATAAAAATAAGTGTCTAGCTTCGAGCATCTTCGTAAGAACTTGAGAAAGTATAAGTGAAAAGTAGTGCTTTTCACAGCTCTTAAGGGAAAATAAACACCATGGTTCTTTGGTGGCTTCGGTTCGGTTGATGAAGTCAATACCCGACTTCACGGTCTGATCCTCTAGCGCTTGTAGCCGCTAAGTTAACACTTTGCACTTTTCTTGAAAAATACATAGTAGGGGGAAAACAAATGACTAAGTATATATTCGTAACAGGTGGCGTTGTATCTTCTTTAGGAAAGGGTATCACGGCAGCATCATTAGGACGTCTTTTAAAAAACAGAGGATTAAGTGTTACCATTCAAAAGTTTGATCCATATATTAATGTGGATCCAGGTACGATGAGTCCATATCAGCACGGAGAAGTGTTTGTAACAGATGATGGAGCGGAAACAGATCTTGATTTAGGCCATTACGAGCGTTTTATCGATATAAACTTAACAAAATACAATAATGTGACAACAGGTAAAATCTACTCAACCGTTATTAAAAAAGAGCGTCGCGGGGATTATCTCGGTGGAACTGTTCAAGTTATTCCACACATTACAAATGAAATTAAAGAACGTGTTTTCCGTGCAGGAAGAGAAACTGGAGCAGATGTAGTAATCACTGAAATCGGGGGAACAGTGGGAGATATTGAATCTCTTCCATTTTTAGAAGCTATTCGCCAAATTAAGAGTGATATTGGTCGTGACAATGTCATGTATATCCATTGCACACTTATACCGTACATTAAAGCTGCTGGCGAAATGAAAACAAAGCCAACACAGCATAGTGTTAAAGAACTTCGTAGCTTAGGAATACAACCAAATGTCATTGTAGTGCGTACAGAAATGCCAATGACACAAGACATGAAAGACAAAATTGCTTTATTTTGTGATATTGATACGCGTGCTGTTATTGAAGCAGAGGATGCTGACACTTTATATGCTGTACCTCTTGCATTACAAGCACAGCATTTAGATCAAATTGTTTGTGACCACCTAAAGATGTCTTGTGGACAAGCAGACATGACAGAATGGACAGCTTTAGTTGATAGAGTTAGAAACTTATCTAAAAAAACGACGATTGCTTTAGTCGGTAAATATGTTGAGCTTCAAGATGCGTATATTTCTGTTGTGGAAGCATTAAGACACGCAGGATATTCATTCGATAGCGATATTAGTATCCGCTGGATAAATTCAGAGGATGTGACAGATGAAAATATTGCAGATTACATGAATGGTGTGGATGGAATCTTAGTACCTGGTGGCTTTGGTGACCGAGGTATTGATGGGAAAATTACAACAATTCGCTATGCTCGCGAGCAAAAAGTACCGTTCCTTGGTATTTGCTTAGGCATGCAGCTTGCATGTGTAGAATTTGCCCGAAACGCAGTCGGACTTAAAGGAGCACATTCAGCAGAGATTGACCCTAACACACCATATCCGATTATTGATCTACTTCCAGAGCAAAAGGATATAGAAGACTTAGGTGGCACGTTAAGATTAGGGCTATTCCCTTGTAAAGTTTCTGAAGAAACAAAAGTATGGGATGCATACAAAGATGAAGTTGTATATGAGCGTCATCGCCATCGTTATGAGTTTAACAATCAGTTCCGTCAAGTCATGGAGCAAAACGGATTTAAATTCTCTGGTACTAGCCCAGATGGACGACTTGTTGAAATTATTGAGCTTGAAGATCACCCGTGGTTCGTAGCGTCTCAGTTCCATCCGGAATTTTCATCGCGTCCAACAAGACCACAACCATTATTCCATGACTTTATTCAAGCGTCATTAAAGTACAGTGAAAAGTTATAATTTAGCATAAAAAATCGGGCTGTGATGGCCCGATTTTTCTATATTCGGATATTGATAAAAATTAATATTGCCACCAATTTCTAAGGTGGTGAATTTGCATAACGTACACCTATTGCACTGACGTCTAGCATCAAGCGCCAACGATTCATAGGGAAAAATAAACAGCATTCTTTTTTACGCCGCTTCAAATCATCCGATGAAGGTCATAGAGAGACTTTGCGCTCAATTCTCCATCTCTGACACCGCTCTGCTTTTTGTACCTACATATCCTCTAAAATGTCATGAACATTGAGAGTAATTAAGTGGTATATATACAAAGACAACAGTCCATAAGGGTAGCCGCGACGTACACCATCCTCACCAGGAACAAGCCCGTTTTTTAAATGTGTACGTAACACAACATCGGCATGTGACACCGGGTCGCTGTTTGATGTAATTACGATAAATGGAATGTCCCGTTTGTAAAGCGTTTCGCATAATGAGGCTGTTTTCTCGTCAGAATGATCCCTAGCTAAAATGAATACGCGGTCTATACTTGTCACCTCGTTAATATCAGTAAGCTCTTTAGCAGAGGGAAATCCCTCTTTACCATACAGTGCTTCATACACCACGCTTTTCATTTCGTCTTGTCCGTATACATACACTGTACCATCACCTACGATAGCTTGTGCTAGTAAGCGGCCGCTATCTTCAATAGCCTCTGCTTCTTGCTCTTGAATTTTATTAAATAAACCTAACAATTGAGTTGTAAATATCTTTGACAATACAATCATCCTTTTTCCGTAAAAATATACTAATATCGTAGCATTGTCGTATCAATTGTGCAAAATTTGTCGATTGCTTTTTAAAGGAGTTTATGGTTACAAATCGAATCTATGTTATACAAGTATGTTTGTTTACAAAATAGAGAGGTGAGGATTTTATCATGGAAGCCAAAATTTTAGTAGTAGACGATCAATATGGTATTCGAATTTTATTAAATGAAATTTTAAGCAAAGAAGGCTACAAGACGTTTCAAGCAGCCAATGGGATTCAAGCTCTTGATATCGTAGAAAATCATAAGCCTCATTTAATGCTTTTAGATATGAAAATACCAGGAATGGACGGAATTGAAATTTTACGAAGATCAAAAGCGATTGATCCAACTGTACAAGTGATTATTATGACAGCGTATGGTGAACTTGATATGATACAGGAGGCAAAAAACTTAGGTGCTATAACACACTTTGCTAAACCATTCGATATTGATGAAATTCGTGCAGCTGTTAGAGAGCATTTACCTTTATCTGCAAAATAAATATGACAAATCAGCAACTTTTTTAGATGATATCGCTTACATAAAGACTCAGCTATTGCTCTAAATGGATAACCTTTGCTATGCTTGTAATGTCAGTTCGGGTTATACATATTTCTACATTTTATTGTTAAAAATAATCTAAGAAATGCCTGAACATAAAGTATAAACTAGGGAGGATTCACAATGCCTTTAGTATCCATGACTGAAATGCTAAAAAAAGCGAAAGCTGAAGGATATGCAGTTGGTCAATTTAACTTAAATAACCTTGAGTATACGCAAGCTATCCTACAAGCTGCTGAAGAAGAAAAATCACCTGTTATCTTAGGTGTATCTGAAGGTGCAGCTCGTTATATGGGCGGCTTCAAAGTTGTTGTTGCAATGGTTAGATCTTTAATGGAAGAATACAAAACTACAGTACCTGTGGCTATTCACTTAGACCATGGTTCAAGCTTTGAGTCTTGTGCAAAAGCAATTCATGCTGGATTCACATCTGTCATGATTGATGCATCTCACCACCCATTTGAAGAAAACATTGAAACAACTTCAAAGGTTGTTGAATTAGCACACTTCCACGGTGTTTCTGTAGAAGCTGAGCTAGGTGTTGTTGGTGGACAAGAAGACGATGTTATAGCAGATGGCGTAGTTTACGCAGATCCTAAAGAGTGTGAAGAGTTAGTTAGCCGTACTGGTATTGACTGCTTAGCTCCAGCACTAGGTTCAGTTCATGGACCATACAAAGGTGAACCAAACCTTGGATTCGCTGAAATGGAAGAAATCGGGAATGCTACAGGTGTACCTTTAGTTCTTCACGGTGGTACTGGTATCCCAACTAAGGATATCCAACGTGCTATTTCTCTTGGAACAGCTAAAATCAACGTAAACACAGAAAACCAAATCGCGTCAGCTAAAACAGTTCGCGAAGTATTAGCAGCTAAGCCTGAAGAGTACGATCCACGTAAATTCTTAGGCCCAGCTCGCGACACTATCAAAGCAACTGTTCAAGGTAAAATCCGCGAATTTGGCTCTTCAAATAGAGCATAACTTTAACGACCCTAGAGCCGCTTCTCACAAAAGAAGCGGCTCTTTTAATTGGCAGCATGGGGACGGTTCTCATGCTGCCAAGCTTTAACGCAACATCCAGAACGCATCTAGCTCAAAATTACCATCATCGCGGGTGCTACCAAAAATGCTAAACATTTTTTTCGGATGCGAAATGTTACCCGAAAATGATCAGCTGAGTATACAAAAAAAGTATGAAAGTGTTAAAACTAGAGCCATGGTAGAAATAAAGCTAATCGGTCGCATCGAGTCCAATCTCCAAGTTTTGTGACCTTTTTTTTTCTCAATCTGTGCAAAAATAAACAGATGAAGCATTAGAGCATAGCGCTATTCGTCTCACTATGACGCATATTTAAAATATGGTCAGCCAACTTACAAGCCTTATTTGTCTTAATGCCTGATTCATATACAAGTTTTCCACTATTTATGAACATGTGATAAATGCTTCGTTTTGCAGCAACTTTTATACATGCATAGAATTTGGCAGACTAAGAACCGTCCCCACTCTGCCATGGATAAAAAAACCTTGTCCAATTTTTAGAGAAATGTCCGACATTATTGTATAATCGATGTAAGGTGTTTCATAAAAGGGAGGATGTTATATGAGATTCTTTATTGATACGGCTAATTTAGAGGAAATTAAAGAGAGCAATAAGCTTGGAGTGCTTAGTGGCGTAACAACAAACCCAAGCTTAGTAGCAAAAGAAAATGTATCATTCCATGACCGCTTGCGTGAAATCACTAGTGTAGTAACTGAAGGATCTGTTAGTGCTGAAGTTATTGCTACTAAAGCTGAAGAAATGGTAGAAGAAGGGAAGCAATTAGCTGCGATTGCACCTAACATTACCATTAAAGTGCCGATGACTCCTGATGGACTGAAAGCGGTTAAAATATTCAGTGAGTTAGGCATTACAACGAACGTAACGTTAATCTTCTCGGCTAATCAAGCACTTCTTGCAGCACGAGCGGGTGCGACTTACGTATCACCGTTTTTAGGTAGATTAGATGATATAGGCCATGACGGATTAGAATTAATTACAACTGTGTCAGACATCTTTACCATCCATAATATTGAAACCCAAATTATTGCAGCGTCTATTCGCCATCCGATTCATATCACAGAAGCAGCAGTGCGAGGTGCACATATCGCGACTGTACCTTATAAAGTGCTTATGTCACTATTTAATCACCCATTAACAGATGCTGGTATTGAAAGATTTTTAGCAGATTGGGAAAAAGCTCAGCAAAAATAAGACTATAAAGGTTAATGCTTGTCCACGTGTACTGAATTTTGTTTCCATTCAAGTCGGTGATAAGCACTATCGCATGATAAAGCGAAGTGAAATCAGTCTTAGCAAGGCGTTCCGCGAAGGTGGAAAAACGAGGTGCTAGGCACTTTCGTGAAGTAAGGCGAAGGTGAACCGAGTCGTAGGATCCAACAAACGAGTAAAAAGCGACCTGTAGCAAAATGTTAATTCCACGTGAAAAAGCGAATAAGTTTTTAAAAAATAGGTAATGAATGTGCTAAGTCTTATGCCAACTATAAATTAGCATGGCATAAGGCTGTATTTCAATAATTTTAAATACCAAAATTTACATCGTATAAATACATGTGAAATAAAAATTTATTTTTTTATACATGAAAAATGTAAATTGGTGTAAACTAACAAAAAAAGTAACTCAGCGTGTTTTATGAAGTATAGTATTTACACGACTACGAAGGGAGATCAAAATGGAAAAGCTTAAAATTGCCGGTGGCTATCCATTAAAAGGAACAGTGCGTATAAGTGGAGCAAAAAACAGTGCTGTTGCACTTATACCAGCTACCATTTTGGCTCAATCACCTGTGACAATAGAAGGATTACCTCATATTTCAGATGTGGAAATTTTAAAAGATTTACTAGAAGAAATAGGGGGACAAGTTAAGTTAGATAGCAAAGAAATAGTTGTGAACCCAGCCGACATGATTTCGATGCCACTACCAAATGGAAAAGTTAAAAAGCTTCGTGCTTCCTATTATTTGATGGGTGCTATGCTAGGTCGCTTTAAAAAAGCCGTTATTGGTCTACCAGGAGGATGTCACCTTGGCCCACGACCAATTGATCAACATATAAAAGGCTTTGAGGCACTTGGTGCAAAAGTGACAAATGAGCAAGGAGCGATATATTTACGCGCTGAAGAGCTTCGTGGCGCAAGAATATATTTAGACGTTGTTAGTGTAGGGGCAACAATTAATATTATGCTTGCAGCAGTACTTGCAAAAGGTAAAACTATAATTGAGAACGCGGCAAAAGAGCCTGAAATTATCGATGTGGCCACTCTTTTAACAAACATGGGTGCAAAAATTAAAGGCGCGGGAACAGATGTTATTCGTATAGAAGGTGTGAAGGAGCTTCACGGTTGCCGTCATAGTATTATTCCCGACAGAATTGAAGCGGGTACATACTTAATAGCAGGTGCAGCTGCTGGCTCAGAGGTCATTATTGATAACGTCATTCCTCTTCACTTAGAGTCTTTAATTGCAAAGTTACGTGAAATGGGCTACACAATTGAAACTAGTAATGATCAAATTATGGTCGTAGGTGCGAAGGATTTAAAAGCAGTGGATGTAAAAACACTCGTTTATCCGGGATTCCCAACCGACTTACAGCAGCCGTTTACATCACTTCTTACAAAAGCAGCTGGTACAAGCATTGTAACAGACACCATATACAGTGCTCGTTTTAAGCATATTGATGAACTACGTCGCATGAACGCAGAGGTTAAGGTTGAGGGGCGTTCTGCAATTATAAATGGTCCAACAAGGCTCCAAGGAGCTAAGGTGAAAGCAAGTGATTTACGTGCAGGTGCAGCGTTAGTTGTAGCTGGTTTAATGGCCGAAGGTGTTACAGAAATCACGGGATTAGAGCATATTGACCGCGGCTACAGTTTCCTCGAAGAAAAGCTAACTGGAATTGGCGCTACAATTTGGCGAGAAGCTATGACAGCTGAAGAAATTGAACAAGTGCAGAATTCATAAAAACCTTCCCAAATGAGTAAATATGATATATTATTAACGTATAATACGTTAAATAGTATGTCATATTTATTTTTTTATGTGTAAAAAGTATGGTATTTCTGACAGGGGACTCAATTTTTTAGTAAGGAAAACGTTCATGGTACGTATTGGGGAGATGAATGCCATGAGTGTTTTGTATATAAAAATATGAGGAGGAACTAGGGGATGGAACGAAGTCTTTCAATGGAACTTGTTCGTGTTACAGAGGGAGCAGCCCTTGCTGCAGCTAGATGGATGGGACGCGGAAATAAAGAAGAGGCGGACGAAGCTGCTGTGTCTGCTATGCGTGACGTATTTGATACAGTGCCAATGAAAGGAACGGTCATGATCGGAGAAGGGGAAATGGATGAGGCTCCGATGCTATATATCGGTGAAAAGCTAGGGACAGGCTATGGACCGCGGGTCGATGTAGCAGTTGATCCGCTTGAAGGAACGAGTATTGTCGCTTCTGGTGGGTGGAATGCATTAGCTGTACTTGCCGTGGCTGACCATGGGAATATGCTTCATGCACCGGATATGTACATGGATAAAATAGCTGTTGGACCTCAGGCAGTAGGTGTTATTGATATTGAAGCACCTATCATCGATAATCTTCGTGCAGTTGCAAAAGCTAAAAATAAAGATGTAGAAGACTTAGTTGCAACAGTCCTCAACAGACCGCGTCATGAAAAGATTATTCAAGAGCTCCGAGAAGCGGGTACTCGCATTAAATTAATTAATGACGGGGATGTAGCAGGAGCTATTAACACCGCGTTTGATGTCACTGGTGTCGATATTTTATTTGGAAGTGGTGGCGCACCTGAAGGAGTACTTGCCGCTGTTGCTCTAAAATGCTTAGGGGGCGAAATACAAGGACGCCTATTACCACAAAATGATGAAGAATATCAACGTTGCTTAAAGATGGGATTACAGGTTGAAAAGGTTTTACGCATGGAAGACTTAGTAAAAGGCGACGACGCTATTTTCGCTGCTACAGGTGTCACAGATGGAGAGCTTCTACGTGGCGTTCAATTTAAAGGAACATATGGAGAAACACACTCCGTTGTTATGCGAGCAAAAAGCGGTACCGTCCGGTTTATTGATGGACGTCACAGCTTAAAAAAGAAACCGAATCTTGTTATGAAGTAAGTGCCAAACCGCACTTGCTTTTTTTTGTAGGCAGACAGGGGACGGTTCTCATACTGCCAAAGAGTGACCAAAATACAATCGCGCAACTTGAAACAGGGCAAATGTCCTGGTATCATCAAAGCCTCGGCTGCAAGAGGGCGCGCGTCCTGGTAGCGGCAAAGAGCAGACTTGAGGCTAACAAAGTGCAGACCAAAGAAGTCCCAGCCCTTGAAGTTACAAAGAGCAGCCAGTCGCCTGCGTGTGCTGATTCAAAAAAAAGCAAAATGAAAAGTGTTGCTCTTCCTCATACGGCAAAGAGTAGACCGAAAGAAGACACGCCCCTTGAAGC
The DNA here is from genome assembly GCF_003944835.1 of Bacillus sp. HMF5848. GTDB lineage: Bacteria > Bacillota > Bacilli > Bacillales > HMF5848 > HMF5848. The sequence continues at coordinate 4,236,556 of NZ_RWIV01000001.1, read as the reverse complement.
TAACAAAGAGCAGAACTAAAGAAGTCGCAGCCCTTGAAGCTAACAAAGAGCGGACAACAAGGATATGTCGTTCCTCGTAATGATTAAAGTCCCACACCTACAGAGCAAAATGCATTAAAGTCCCACACCTATACAAAACACAAAATGCAAGAATTTTCTAAATTGACATGCAGGATTTCTGTTGTATTTATAGAAAATGTATTAGTACTTAAGGATTATTACGTTAAAATGTCCTTATAAAAACAGGGAGGATGATGAGAAATAGAGTTTGCTCTTGATTATTGTATAAAGAACAAGGTAAAATATAAATTGCTACGTTTGTACTAACTCTCAATCTTTGCTTCAAACATTAACCTTCTCCAGCTTCAGTTTTTCATCCATATTCTTTTTCGTACATATGGACGAACAAATCATAAAAATTAAAGAGTGGTGTTTAGATGAGTTTAACAATTACTAATTTGGAAGATATGAAGTTAAAAGAGCTGTATGAGCATGCTCGTCAATATAAAGTATCGTATTACAGTAAGCTAACAAAAAAAGAACTAATATTTGCTATTTTAAAAGCCCAGGCTGAGCAAGACGGCTTATTATTTATGGAAGGCGTCCTTGAAATTATCCAATCGGAAGGATTTGGATTTTTACGCCCAATCAATTATTCGCCAAGCTCTGAAGATATTTATATATCTGCCTCACAAATTCGTCGTTTTGACTTAAGAAACGGTGATAAAGTATCGGGGAAAGTAAGACCACCAAAAGAAAATGAGCGATATTACGGACTTTTGCATGTTGAAGCGGTAAATGGAGAAGACCCAGAAACAGCAAAAGAACGTGTGCATTTTCCTGCATTAACCCCAATTTACCCAAATCGTCAAATTACGCTAGAGACTGAACCTCATAAGACTTCTACGAGAATTATGGACCTCATCGCACCTGTAGGTTTTGGCCAGCGCGGACTCATTGTTGCTCCTCCTAAGGCAGGAAAAACAATGCTACTGAAAGAGATTGCAAACAGTGTCACAACAAACCATCCAGAAGCTGAATTAATCGTACTGTTAATCGATGAGCGACCTGAGGAAGTAACAGATATTGAAAGATCTGTTGTTGGTGATGTAGTAAGCTCTACATTTGATGAAGTGCCGGAAAATCATATTAAGGTTGCCGAGTTAGTACTAGAACGCGCGATGCGTCTCGTTGAACATAAAAAAGACGTTATAATTTTGATGGATAGTATAACTCGTTTAGCGCGTGCCTATAACTTAGTTATCCCACCAAGTGGCCGTACGTTATCAGGTGGTATAGATCCAGCGGCGTTCCATCGTCCAAAACGCTTCTTTGGAGCAGCTCGTAACATTGAAGAGGGGGGCAGCTTAACAATTCTAGCAACTGCTCTTATTGATACAGGCTCCCGTATGGATGATGTCATCTATGAAGAGTTTAAAGGAACAGGTAATATGGAATTACATCTTGATCGCTCTCTTGCAGAGAAGAGAATTTTCCCTGCTATTGATATTCGCCGTTCTGGAACACGTAAAGAAGAATTGCTTGTACCAAAAGAGCATCTTGATAAATTATGGGCCATTCGTAAAACATTGTCAGACACACCGGACTTTGCAGAACGTTTCTTAAGAAAGCTCAAACAGTCGAAAACAAACTCTGATTTCTTCGCTGTGCTTGATGAAGAAATGAAAGCAGCAGGTATGTCACCATCTAGACGTGGGGGACAATAGTTTCCATTAATTGTGTCATAAATATAGTTGCAATTTACGTGTTAGCTTGATATAATTTCATCAGTGTGTTTTTGAGCTTCAGACGGATATAATCCGTCTCTAGAATAAACTCTGTTTCGAAAGACTCAGGGCAATAAGGAGATGAAAAGAATGAAAGCAGGAATCCATCCTAATTTTAAAAAAGTTATGGTTACATGTGTATGTGGCAACGAATTTGAAAGCGCATCTGTAAAGAATGAGCTTAAAGTTGAGGTTTGCTCTGAATGCCATCCATTCTACACAGGACGTCAAAAGTTTGCTGCTGCAGACGGACGCGTTGATAGATTTAATAAAAAATACGGCCTTAAGTAATAAAAGCGATGCTGCCTAAAAGGTAGCTTTAAGCAACATTACTCAAGAACCGGTTACAGACAAGTGCCATCTAAGGTGCTTGTCTGTTTTTGTTATATAGCAAAATTTATAAAAAAATTTCAGTACCGCTACGTTATTAAAATAATAAATTTTTGTGAACTAACTTATATATTAATTTGAAATAAACACCGATATAATCCAACCTCACCCTCTTCTTTCCCTCATTCTCGCAGGGCCCCTGTTTCCCGTTTTTTCCGTCTGAAAAACGCTAAGTTTATCTTTTTTCACATACGAATACGTGCTATCCTTATTAAAGATGATTTTTTACAAGGAGAGACGACAATGGCACAGTTGTTTTTTAAATATGGGGCAATGAACAGTGGTAAATCAATTGAAATATTGAAAGTGGCACATAATTACGAAGAACAGGACAAGCCTGTCATGATATTTACATCTGGCATTGATGATCGTGATGAAGTCGGGTATGTATCTTCAAGAATAGGGTTCCGTCGCAAAGCAACCCCAATCTTCACAGACACTAATATATATGAGCTTGTCGAGCAAACGAATCCGAAACCATATTGTTTGCTTATTGATGAAGTACAGTTTTTATCTAAAGAACACGTTTTACAGCTTGCAAAAATTGTAGATGCCCTCGATATTCCTGTGATGGGCTTTGGTTTGAAAAATGACTTCCGTAACGAGTTGTTTGAAGGTAGTAAGTATATGCTGTTATATGCTGATAAAATTGAGGAAATGAAAACAATATGCTGGTTCTGTAAACGCAAAGCAACGATGAACCTGCGTGTGACTGAAGATGGTAAACCAGTATACGAAGGAGAACAAATTCAAATAGGTGGGAACGACGCTTACTATCCTGTCTGTCGAAAATGTCATGCGAATCCTGCCATCTAATAATCAATTTCATCTTTTAAAAAATAATGATGGAGGTGCACGCATGCGCAATCTATGGAAGGTAACGGGACTAGTAGTAGCTTCAATTATGATTGCTACTGGCTGTAGTAGTGCGACAAAAGAGAATGCAGCATCAAATGATTTTCCACCTTTAGAGTATAATACTGAAACGAAAACATGGTCACCAATGATGGTTGAGTATGGCTCTGATATATCGTTAGAGGCTTACCTATTTGCCATAGAGCATCCTGAAGTACTCGATTATATGCCGTGTTACTGTGGGTGCGAAGAAGTCGGTCATGAAAACACTACAGATTGCTTTGTTGATTCAGTTGAAGGTGCTGTAGCTACACTAGATAGCATGGGCCTTGGCTGAGGAATCTGTATACAAATAGCCCGTGAGGCTAAAGCAGAATTTTTAAAAGGAACAGATTTAACTACAATACGTAACATAGTAGATAAAAAATACGGCAATGGTTCAGGAACACCAACACCAATGCCGCCTGCACAATAAGCATCCTTATCGGATGCTTATTTTTCATGGGTAAGAGGGGGAGTAATTGCACACACTGTTTAAAAAGGGGTGTGCAACGTGAAATTATTAAACTGTTTACTCGCAACATTATTTGTATTATCTGCCTGCGCCGTTAATACGGAGGATCCAAATATGTTAAATGGAGATGAAAATGGAGGGCTAAATGCGCTTGACATAAACAACGGCCAAACGCTTGATCGCCGCACATATGAAGAAAATCCGAATATGTTAGATATGGGCGGCACAAGAAATCATGTTAATCTTGAATCAGACTTTGATAAAATTCGAGAGGCTGTCGCGCTAATGGATAATTATGAAGTAAACAGTGTGTTTGGTGATGGATACACAGTGTACGTTACTGTTTCTACAAATGAGAAACTATCGAAAAAACAAAAGCAACGAGAAATAGATAACATACGAGAAGCAATTATCACGGCCAATCCGAGATATGAGTATAAAATTGATTTGAAATCAAAGTAGCATGGTGTTATAACTGTGCTACTTTGTTACGTTGCCGCGCTATAATAGTGTTGTACGGATTTGGTGTCGACGTTCGACAGATAGACCGTAATAGCCTGCAGCCTACTCGTACGTGCTCAAAAAAACGAAGTAAATAGCCAGCTATCGTATGCCGGTGGGGGGTAAAACAAGAGATTTAACCCTTCATCAGAACGAGCTTCTTCTTTTCCCATTTGTAACTTGCTATCACTTTGTATTATAATTATAATGTTATGCATTTATATAAGAGGTGAATGTTGTGTTTGATCGTTTGCAATCAGTTGAACAACGTTACGATAAACTTACGGAATTATTAAGTGATCCAGAAGTAGTGAATGATCCGAAAAAGCTTCGTGATTATTCGAAAGAACAATCTGATTTACAAGAAACCGTTGAAGCATATCGTGAATATAAATCAGTTCGTGAGCAATACCAAGATGCGAAAGCGATGCTTGAAGATAAGCTTGATGCAGATATGCGAGAGATGGTAAAAGAAGAAATCAATGAGCTTGAAGAGCAAATTGAAGAATTAGAAGAGCGTCTGAAAATATTATTACTGCCTAAAGACCCTAACGATGATAAAAACGTTATTTTTGAGATTCGTGGAGCAGCCGGTGGTGATGAAGCAGCCTTATTTGCTGGAGATTTATACAGAATGTATAGCCGCTATGCAGAAGCAAAGGGTTGGAAAACAGAAGTGCTAGAAGCGAGCTCAACTGGTGTCGGAGGATACAAGGAAATTATCTTTATGATAACTGGTAAAGGAGCGTTCTCCAAGCTGAAGTTCGAAAATGGTGCCCACCGTGTGCAACGTGTCCCTGAAACAGAATCAGGTGGTCGTATTCATACATCAACAGCAACTGTTGCTTGCCTTCCTGAAGCTGAAGAAGTTGATATTGAAATTCACGACAAGGATATTCGTGTCGATACGTTTGCTTCAAGTGGACCGGGCGGACAGAGTGTTAACACGACGATGTCAGCGGTTCGTCTTACTCATATTCCGACAAACACTGTTGTGTCATGTCAGGATGAAAAATCACAAATAAAAAATAAAGAAAAAGCGATGAAGGTACTACGTGCGCGCGTGTACGATAAGTTTCAACAAGAAGCACAGGCTGAGTATGATAGTGCTCGTAAGCAAGCTGTTGGGACAGGTGATCGCTCTGAGCGTATTCGTACGTACAACTTCCCGCAAAATCGTGTAACAGACCATCGCATCGGCTTGACGATTCAAAAGCTAGATCAGATTTTACAAGGCAAGCTAGATGAGTTTGTTGACGCGCTAATTATGGAGGATCAAGCGCAAAAGCTGGAGCGCGTGACAGATGGCGAATAAAAAAATCTATGAGGTCCTGAAATGGGCTTCTTCTTTTTGTAAAGAAAACGGTCGTGACGAGAATATTGGGGAGCTTTTGCTTCAGCACTATTTAAATAAATCTCGCTCACAAATATTAGCTAGCTTACACGATGAACTAGACCCGTCGGTTATAGCAAGCCTAGAACGAGACGTTCGGCTTCATGTCGAAGACGCCATTCCTGTCCAGCATATTATCGGGTCTGAGCAGTTTTACGGACGTTCGTTTAAAGTGAATAGCGATGTTCTTATTCCTCGTCCGGAAACGGAAGAGCTTGTTTATTATATTTTACAAAAAAATAAAAGTGTATCACCTAACATCGTTGATATTGGTACCGGAAGTGGTGCTATTGCGGTAACGCTTGCCCTTGAACTAGAGGATGCTCAAGTTACGGCCGTTGATATTTCTTCAAAAGCGCTTGAGGTAGCGCGAGAGAATGCGCGTGCTCTTCGTGCGAAGGTTCGCTTTCTAGAAGGAGACTTACTCGAGCCTGTTTTACACACTAACGAACGGTTCGACATAGTCGTTTCAAATCCACCATATATACCTGTCGCTGACGAGGCTAGTCTATCACCGGTTGTCAGGGACCATGAACCACACCTTGCTCTTTTTGCAGGAGAGGATGGCCTTGCGTGTTACCGCCGTATTATTGCGGAAGTACAACCGATCTTATCTTCGGATTGGTTAATCGCTTTTGAGGTTGGTGCTGGCCAAGGAGACGCAGTGAAACAACTACTTCAAAGTGCTTTTGACGATGCGGAAGTAGAAGTTATATATGATATTAATAAAAAAGATCGCATGGTGTTTGCGAAAGGGGTTCGTCCTCTTCAGGCATAAAACCTCAACGCGTTAAAGCGAATTTTACACAACAACCCTGTTTACGTATCGTAAACGGGGTTATTACATAATATCTAGTTCCTGTTAAGGCTTGTTTTTTAAGTTTACTAGATTAATTTTTTATAAAAGTATGTTTAAAAATAGTAGCCTCTGTCCAAACTGTTTTCATGAGGGGAGAGTGCTATGAAATGAAATTAAAAAAGTTGATAGTTACATATATATTATTAATAACAATAGGTGCAAACATTACGGTGTACGGAAACCAAACAAGTGCAAATGAGCTTGGAGGATCATCTGTTATACCGGAAGATGCTATTCGGCTAAGAATTCTAGCTAATAGTGATAGCGAGCAGGACCAAATTGTGAAGCGTCAAATTAGAGATAAAGTAAATGCAGAAATTTCCGAGTGGGTAGAAGATTTAACATCGTTTGAAGATGCAAAGGATATAATCTCTCAGCGTATTAAAAAGATTGAAGAGATAGTGGACGCGACCCTAGCAGCAGAAGGTGTATCACAAACGTATACGGTGCAATTTAGCAGAGTTGAATTTCCTACTAAACTGTATGGTTCTTATATATATCCAGCTGGCACATATGATGCCGTTTTGATAACACTAGGTGAAGGGCAAGGAGCAAATTGGTGGTGTGTTTTATTTCCGCCGTTATGTTTTCTAGATTTCTCAAACAGTGAAGCGGTAAAAAAAGATGAAGACAAAACGACAGAAGCAGAAAAAGCAGAAATAGAAGAGAGCGATAAAGAAAATGAAGAAGACAAGGTAGTGGTACGCTTCTTTTTAATTGAACTTATCGCAAAATTATTCTAGCATTTTGGTCTATTTTTCTAGTTTCCTCATAGAGTTAATACTAGATATTAAATAATGAGGTGACTAGAAAATGATAACAGTAATGCAAGAAGCGGATATACCAGTTGTTCAAGCTTTTTTACAAAATGCAGGCGTGAATACAGACGGAATCGAAAATATGGCCAATCAGTTATTAATTGTTCGCGACGCAGAGGAAGGTATTATCGCAACACTAGGGCTAGAGAGAATCGGGAATGACGGTGTGCTACGATCGCTAGTCATAAATCCACAGGCTACATCCGTTCCGCTCGTTCCATTGTTTGAAACGATGATACAAGTTGCAAAAGAACAACATATCCACATGTTATACCTAGTTACAAACAAACGTAAAACCATTCCGTTATTTGAATTAATGGACTTTTCTATTGCGAAAGACATCCCGGATACTGTTTACGACAATGATCATATACAGACTGCTATGAAGGTTGATGGATCGGTTCTATTAACAAGTTCATTAATATAAAAATAGTTTTCAACAGAGTTATCCACTATTAACAACTATTTATCCACAGTTTGTGGATAAATAGTTGTTTTTTTATACATATCTACCTTTTTCTCACGTAACTAAATACTGAATTCTTCAACTTAATAATGTTATGTTGCGTAAATATTTACTCTCGGCTATACTGACAAGCAGTGATATAACTGGGAGTTGAATCGTTTTGAAGACTGAAACATGGTGTGTTGATAACACGGTGGAGTTATCCACAGATAATCCACATATTATAGAAGCGGCTAATCTTTTGAAACGTGGAGAAGTAGTCGCCTTTCCGACAGAAACAGTATATGGATTAGGTGCAAATGCGCTTTCCGAACGCGCTGTTGAAAAAATATTTGTTGCAAAAGGCAGACCAAGTGATAATCCGTTGATTGTACATATAGGCTCAAAGGAGCAGCTGCAAGATTTAGTGCAATCAGTAACACCACATGCGCATAAACTCATTGAGCAATTTTGGCCAGGACCATTAACACTTGTTTTACCGAAAAAAGCGGCTGTCGCTCACAACGTAACAGCGGGTCTTGAGTCTGTTGCTATTCGCATGCCGAATCATCCTGTTGCATTGACCTTGCTAAAAGCTGCAAATGTTCCGATAGCGGCGCCAAGTGCAAATCTGTCAGGAAAGCCAAGTCCGACAGAAGCGAAGCATGTGTATGCTGACTTAGCTGGTAAAATTGCGGGTATTTTAGATGGTGGTGTGACGGGAGTAGGCTTAGAATCTACGGTAGTAGATTGTACAACAGAGCTACCGATTATATTACGTCCAGGTGGCGTTACGAAGGAACAATTAGAGGAAGCTGTGGATTGTGAAGTGCTTGTGGATAAAGCGTTACAGCATGACGTGCATATCGCTCCTAGATCACCTGGGATGAAATACGTTCATTATGCACCTGATGCACCTTTGCAAATTGTAGAAGGAGATCTTGCTTTTATTCAAGCTATTGTGAATGATGCGCGTAAAGCGGGGAAACGTGTAGGTGTACTAACAACCACCGAACAAGTGAACAAGTATGAGGCGGATGCTGTTTTAGCTTGTGGAGAGCGGAAGAACCTCACATCAGTTGCGCAGCAGCTATTTGCAACGTTACGATCTTTTAATACATACGACTTGGATGTAATCTTTAGTGAAAGCTTTCCGCGTGAGGGTATCGGGGAAGCGATTATGAATCGGTTAACAAAGGCAGCAGGAGGCCATGTGATAAAATATTAAAATTAAAGTTTTTTTAAAAACTTTCCCTCGGATGTGCTGATTTCTTCTAAATTATTTTGGACGTGCATATCATCTAATAAGCAAGGCACGTCCGAGGGGGTCCGAAATGGATTTTTACAGGCTTATTAGTGAACTATTAACTTTATTTTTTATGGCGTTTGCACTAGGGATGGATGCTTTTTCGATTGGCCTCGGTATGGGTATGATTCGGCTTCGATTAAAGCAAATCTTTCTAATTGGTGTTGTTATTGGAATCTTTCACATATGGATGCCGCTAATCGGTATGGTGATAGGAAGATTCTTATCGCATCAATTCGGTAATATTGCGGCCTATTTAGGTGGAGGGCTATTGTTGTTTTTAGGAATACAAATGATTGTCTCGTCTTTCAAGGATGATGAAGGGCCTATGCTCACACCTGTTGGATTTGGATTGCTTGTGTTTGCTTTTAGTGTGAGTGTGGATAGCTTTTCAGCTGGCCTTAGTTTAGGAATATATGGAGCTAGAACGATAGTGACAGTGGCTATGTTTGGTATAGTTAGTATGGCGCTCACATGGCTCGGATTATTTATTGGCAGACACACACAAAGCTGGTTTGGTACATATAGTGAGGCGTTAGGTGGTAGTATTTTATTAGCGTTTGGTATAAAACTATTGCTACCTATTTAATATATCGTTGAAAAGCCCGGTTAAACGCTGGGCTTTTCTTACGCTTAATACGAGTACTAAGGTTGCTGTGGGGAAATTAACACCGTTATTTTTGATAAGTGATTTTCCTTATATTCAGATGCTTCACTGATGCTATGAAGATCCTAATATTTAAAAAGAACAGAGAGTATGGAGTACGAGGTGCCAGACATCTAAGTGAGTTAGTGCTGTTATAAATCCTATGAATAAATGAATGTGAAGAAATAACGAGGTTAAAATATTTGATAAAAAAACATAAGTTGTTTATTTTAGTGTGCTTTTCTTTATATAATAGAAATGTCGAAATATGAAAGGGGATTCATCCGCAATGAATATATTATTCGTTTGCACGGGGAATACTTGTCGAAGTCCTATGGCTGAGGCGTTGTTTAAGCACAAAGTTGGTCAAAAGCATAATGTGAAATCTGCAGGTGTATTTGCGTTGCCGGGGAACGCAGTATCACCACATGCAGAGGAGGTATTACAAGAGAATGGTATTTCTTGTAATCATAGATCCTCACCGCTCACGTTAGATCTCGTTGATTGGGCCGATTGGATTATTACGATGACATCCAATCATAAAGAACATGTAAAGCAGCAGTTTCCACAAGCTATTGCTAAAACAAAAACTATTACAGAGTTTGCAGTAGGGACAACATTTCGGGATGTGGCAGACCCATTTGGTGGTTCGCTAGAAGACTATCGTCAAACGTACCAACAGCTTTCGGAGTTAATAGACAAAGTAATGAAAAAGCTAGAAAATACATAAAGGTGGAGTCTTAGTGGAGAAGAAGCGGTACAAATTTAGCTTGCGTTTAAAATTATTAATTTTCACAACAATTCTAGCACTTATTACGTACACAACAAGTGGATTCTTTATTTATGTACTTTATGGATGGGTAAAAGACTCCATTAATCTGAGTGAACAGGCGTTTACCATTATCACGCTGTTAATGGGGGTTATGTGGTCTGGTATATTAGCGTTTGTGGCAGCGGGCTTTATCACTCGTCCTCTTCAACGACTAGAAGAAGCAGTTACACAAGCAGCGGCTGGGAGAATTGACGTAACTGTTGAGCTTCCTAAGTCAGATGATGAAATTCGTTCGTTAAGTGAAGCATTTAATAAAATGCTAGAAAACTTACGAGAAATGGTCGGACACATTAACGGAAACTTCAATGTAACAAACCAACATGTGGTAAGCATATCGAATGCAACTGATGTAGCAGCGGAACAAGCGTCAACAATTTCAGTGGCTATGGAAGAAATTGCACGTGGTGCAGAGCTGTCGTCTGCTGCAACGCAAGAGACCGCTAGTTCAATTGAGGATGCACTGTCCGTGGCGAAGCAAATGGAAGTAAAAGCAGTGACGTCGAAGCAATTAGCTCAAGATATGGTAGAAAACTTGAATACAAGTAATCAAGTTATTCAATCATTAATTCAAGGTATCGAAAAGATTGCGAATAGTCATGCAACCTCAAAGCAAGCAGTTTCAAGATTGCAAGAAAATGCCGGAAAAGTGGGCGATATTATCTCTTTAGTGGGGGACATTGCAGGTCAAACGAACCTTCTCGCTTTAAATGCTTCTATTGAAGCGGCGCGAGCTGGCGAGCAGGGACGAGGCTTCGCAGTTGTTGCAGATGAGGTGCGTACGTTAGCGGATCAAAGTGCGCAGGCTGTAAGTGGCATTTCACAATTAATTACAACGATGCAAGATGATGTGAATCAAGTTGTTAAGCAAATTGAAAATCAAGTGACAGTTGCTCGTGATGAAGCGCGAAAGGGTACTATGACGAGCGAGGCTATTGGCCAAATGACAAATGCTGTTCATCAAGTAGCTGATGCTGTCCGCCAAATTAGTGAGCTTGTCGGCCAGCAAATGACGTGGATTGAGCAAACAGCTAATCAATCGCGTCAAATGTCAAAAATCGCCGAAGAAACATCTGCAAGTGTGGAAGAGGTAACAGCGTCATCTGAAACCCAAGCCAATGTCATTGCTGATGTAAATGAACTGGCGAAACGTCTTGCTGAGCAGGCGGATGAGCTTAAGGCAACGATCACACGCTTTACGTTATAAAGTAACAACATTGTTTTACAATGTAAAAGTAAAGGTATACAATGGCAATAACGAAACACCACCTTACTGTAAGGTGGTGTTTTTCAAAAAAAGTTAAACGTATGGAGGCGCAAATAAACATGAAAATTGCTCTAGCATCAGATCACGGTGGTATTAATATTCGTAATGAAATCCGTGCTTTACTTGAAGAACTACATATTGAGTATGTTGATATGGGCTGTGATTGTGAAGATTCCGTTGATTATCCGGATTATGCTCTACCTGCAGCGGAAATGGTTGCAAAAGGCGAAGTAGATCGTGCGATATTAATTTGTGGGACAGGAATTGGTATGAGTATAGCTGCTAATAAGGTAAAAGGAATTCGTTGCGCGCTATGCCATGACGTTTTTAGTGCAAAAGCTACACGCCAGCATAATGATACCAACGTGCTAGCGATGGGAGAACGCGTAATAGGTCCGGGCTTAGCCCGTGAAATAGCAAGTGTTTGGCTAACGACTGAGTTTGAGGGTGGTCGTCACGAAAACCGTGTTGGAAAAATAACGTCATACGAAAATAAATAATCGGCAGAGTGGGGACGGTTCTTATGCTGCCAACGCCACCACATGTGACGTGATGTAGTATGTTTGGTACTAGATAATTGTTAGTGCCAGGGGTTAGACGTTTATCTCAGGTTAGACGCTTATTTCAGGTTAGACGTTTATCTCAGATTAGACGTTTATCTCAGGTTAGACGCTTATTTCAGGTTAGACGTTTATCTCAGGTTAAACGCTTATCAAGGAAACATTATGCTTTTTTATTCTGTGAAAAAGGACTGAGGCTGATGGTGGAACAATGGAGGGGGCAGTTTCAAACACTTCTCATGCAATTTGGGCAGCAAGTATCTTTTTCAAAAGATAAATTATTAATTGTCGGATGTAGCACGAGTGAGATTATTGGAAAGAAAATAGGGACAGCTGGTTCATCTGATGTAGCGGAAATGATTTTTTCAGAATTAAAAAAACAAGACGTACAGCTAGCGTTTCAATGCTGTGAGCATTTGAACCGAGCTATTGTTGTCGAACGTAAAACCGCAATCGAACGTGGCTATGAAATCGTGAATGTGATTCCGGTTCCAGAGGCCGGTGGTGCCATGGCAGCTCATGCATACGAACGATTTAATGATCCTGTAATGGTAGAGTTCGTGAAATCGGACCTGGGAATAGATATTGGTGATACATTCATAGGTATGCACCTAAAGCATGTTGCTGTCCCAATTCGAACAAAGATTAAGGAGATTGGGCATGCGCATGTTACACTTGCCACGACAAGGCCAAAGCTTATTGGTGGTGCGCGTGCGGTGTATACAAAAGATAGTGGGAAGACGTGCTTTGGGGAGTAACTAGTTACTTTTTCTACCTCAGCATGTTACAATATAGGGGTGTTTTTAATTGTTCGGCTTTTGCCAATAAAGGGGGATATTCGTAGTGAAGCATTTGCAACAACATGATCCAGCTGTATATGCAGCGATCCAAGATGAACTTGGAAGACAACGCGCAAAAATTGAATTGATTGCATCTGAAAATTTTGTAAGTGAAGCAGTGATGGAAGCCCAAGGCTCTGTGTTAACAAACAAATATGCAGAAGGCTATCCAGGTCGTCGTTACTATGGGGGTTGTGAATATGTGGACGTCGCTGAGAATATCGCACGCGACAGAGCGAAGGAGATTTTTGGGGCCGAACATGCAAATGTGCAGCCACACTCGGGCGCACAAGCTAATATGGCCGTTTACTTCACTGTGCTAAAACCAGGTGATACGGTTCTTGGTATGAACTTATCTCACGGTGGACATTTAACACATGGAAGTCCTGTTAACTTTAGTGGTGTACAATATAACTTTGTAGAATATGGTGTAGACAAAGAATCACATCTTATTAACTATGAAGATGTTCGTCAAAAATCGCTAGAACATAAGCCTAAATTAATAGTGGCAGGTGCAAGCGCGTACCCACGAGTGATTGATTTTGCTAGATTCCGTGAAATTGCGGATGAAGTTGGGGCCTATTTAATGGTTGATATGGCTCACATAGCGGGTCTTGTTGCAGCAGGCGTTCATCCAAGCCCTGTTGAGCATGCACATTTTGTAACGACAACAACTCATAAAACATTGCGCGGTCCTCGTGGCGGCATGATCCTTTGTAAAGAAGAGTTCGCTAAAAAGATAGATAAAGCTATCTTCCCAGGCATTCAAGGTGGTCCGCTAATGCATGTGATTGCGGCCAAAGCTGTTGCTTTCGGAGAAGTCCTTAGCGAAGACTTTAAAAAATATGCAAATCAAGTAGTTGCAAATGCCAAGCGATTAGCTGTAGCTTTACAAGCTGAGGGATTAGAGATTGTATCAGGTGGAACAGACAACCATCTACTTTTAGTAGACCTACGCTCGCTCAGCTTAACTGGCAAAGTAGCTGAAAAAGTATTAGATGATGTCGGTATTACCGTAAATAAAAATACAATTCCTTACGACCCAGAAAGCCCATTTGTAACAAGTGGCATTCGTATTGGGACAGCAGCTGTAACAAGCCGTGGCTTTGATGCCTCTGCAATGGACGAAACAGCTTCTATTATCGCATTAGCCTTAAAAAATCATGACAACGAAACAAAATTACAAGAAGCAAGTGAACGTGTTGCGGCACTTAATGCGAATTACCCTTTATATACAGAATTATAAAACGAAGAGCCTTTAGGCTCTTCGTTTTTTTAGCTGCTTGCGTGTATATGAGAAGTATAGGCAAAAGTTATCTCATAATCACTCTTATCACTTAGTAACTTAAATGCAAAATACATCAACGTAATATAAGAATAAAATATACGTTCATACTAACATTGTGTCAACTTCGACAATATTATGGAGAGAGTCTTGAAGTGCGAGTTGTTTTTCGATAAAATCAATGGAAGTGTGAAAAAAAGGAGATGAATGGAACGTGGGAAAGGTATATGTGTTTGATCACCCATTAATTCAACATAAGCTTACATACATTAGAGAAACAACAACAGGGACAAAAGAATTTCGCGAGCTAGTAGACGAAGTATCAACGTTAATGGCTTTTGAAATTACGCGTGACTTGCCACTTGAAGAAGTAGAGATTCAAACGCCTGTGAGCAAAGCAAAGGCTAAAGTTTTATCTGGAAAAAAACTAGGGATTATTCCTATTCTTCGTGCTGGTCTTGGTATGGTTGATGGGATTCTTAAGTTAATCCCTGCAGCAAAGGTTGGACACATCGGATTATATCGTGATCCCGAAACATTAATGCCAGTTGAATATTACGTAAAGTTACCTTCTGATGTAGAAGAGCGTGATTTTATCGTGGTTGATCCTATGCTTGCAACGGGAGGGTCAGCGGTAGAAGCCATTCATTCTTTGAAAAAGCGTGGGGCAAAGCATATTAAATTTATGTGTCTAATTGCGGCGCCAGAAGGTGTAGAGGAAGTTAAAAAAGCGCATCCTGATGTAGATATTTTCATTGCGGCGCTTGATGAAAAATTAAATGACCATGGCTACATCGTACCAGGATTAGGAGATGCTGGTGACAGATTGTTCGGAACGAAGTAACAAAAGTAACTGATATCACACCAAGTAAAAGGTGGGACAAATTGTGGAAAAACGCGTAAAAGTAATGACGATTTTTGGAACAAGGCCGGAAGCGATAAAAATGGCACCACTTGTTCTAGAATTGCAAAAACGAGCGGATCAATTTGAATCAATTGTAACGGTAACAGCGCAGCATAGACAAATGCTAGACCAAGTACTAACAATTTTTAACATCACACCAGATTATGACCTTAACATCATGAAGGATCGTCAAACGTTGACGGATGTTACAACAAGAGCGTTACAAGGCCTGGATGATGTGATGAAAAAAGTAAAGCCGGACATCGTCCTCGTGCATGGTGATACAACAACAACGTTTGTAGCGTCTCTAGCGGCGTTTTACAATCAAATTACTGTTGGGCACGTCGAAGCTGGGTTAAGAACGTGGAATAAATACTCGCCATACCCAGAGGAAATGAACCGTCAATTAACGGGGGTCATGGCGGACTTGCATTTTGCCCCTACGGACAAAGCAGAAGAGAATCTTTTGAAAGAAAATAAAGCAGAAGAAGCAATCTTTGTAACTGGTAATACGGCGATAGATGCTCTTAAAACAACGGTAAAGGATGCATACACTCATCCGGTTCTTGAAAAAGTAGGGTCAGACCGCTTAGTCCTTCTGACTGCTCATCGTCGAGAAAATTTAGGCGAACCGATGCGTCATATGTTCCGTGCGGTAAAAAGGCTGATTGAAAAGCACAAGGACATCCAAGTGGTCTATCCGGTACACTTAAATCCTGTCGTACGCGAATTAGCGGATGAAGTTCTTGGCTCTGATCCGCGTATTCATTTAATTGAGCCGCTTGATGTGATAGATTTTCACAACTATGCTGCGCGTGCTCATCTGATTTTGACAGATTCTGGTGGCGTGCAAGAAGAAGCACCGTCATTAGGAGTACCTGTCCTTGTGTTACGCGATACAACCGAGCGTCCAGAAGGTATCAAGGCTGGCACTTTGAAATTAGCTGGAACAGACGAGGATACTATTTATAACCTGGCTGATGAGCTGCTTCGTGATGAAGAGGCGCACGCATTGATGGCCCATGCATCCAATCCTTACGGAGACGGAAAGGCATCAGAGCGTATTGCTGAAGCGATATTATATTACTTTAAAAAAGGGAATAACCGCCCCGAACCATTTAATGTTTAATATGAAGGCGCGCTATCTACAATATCGATACGTTTATTAAAAAGGAGTTAACCTTCTGTGTGATGGTTAACTTCTTTTTTATGGGTAGAAAATATGTCAGGTTGGTGAACATCGACACGGAAGTGGTAGATATTCGACATGGACCAGTAGATATTCGACACGGAAGTGGTAGATATTCGACATGAAACCGGTAGAAATTCGACACAGAAGTGGTAGAAACCTAACACACGCAAGAGCGTCGAAACTGGAGTCATTAGAAACCAAAACGAAACCGGTAGGGCAGCGACAAGAAATCGGTAAAGCTTCGACACAGAAAAGCTAGAAATCAAAAATCAACGTAGCATTTACGTTAAAGGCAGGGCGTAATGTCACCACCTTCTCCAAATATCACGTTCTTACGTGCAAATCTCGTCGACCTCAATAAATAATTTTATGTTAAAAAACCACACTACAAATAAGAGGTGGTTCTTTGAAGGTTATTCAGTTTCTCATAATTTTATTTTTCGTAATGCCTACAATCTCCAGTGCAAAAGTCAATGTCGTATATCCAAACATCCCCAATCCGCCCAAAAAAATCGATGATACAAAATTAAAAACCTTTATTGTCTTGATGAATGAAAATGATGCAACGGAGGCTCTCACTAAGCTTATTAAAGAAAAACATAAATCCATTAAAGTACGGAAGACGTATAGTACTGTGTTTGATGGCTTTTCGATTGCCTCCACATATAAGGATATTGAAAGAATTAAGCAGCTTTATGGCGAGAAAATAAAAGCTGTCTATGAATCATCAACATATAAACAAACAATTGATGAAAGCGTGCCTTATATTGGTAGCGATGCTGTTCGTCATATTCTCTCGCCAGACAATGAACATTTAACTGGCTACGGCATAAAAGTTGGTATTATTGATACAGGTATAGACTATTCTCATCCAGATTTGCATAGAAACTATGCGGGAGGCTTCGATTTTGTAGATCAGGATAATGACCCTATGGAATCGAAAGGTGTGCATGGCCCGCTTACGATGCACGGAACACATGTCGCTGGTATTATCGCAGCAAACGGATCACAACGCCATCAAGGTGTTGCTCCTGAAGCTGAGATAATAGCATATAGAACGCTAGGTCCAGACGGCTATGGAAGCAGTGAACAAGTAATAGCAGCGATAGAGCAGGCGATAAAAGATAAAGTGGATGTGCTTAACTTATCATTAGGTAACACAATTAATGGCCCTGATTGGCCAACAAGCTTAGCATTAGACAAAGCTGTTGATCATGGCATAATTGCCATAACCTCAAGCGGTAATTCGGGACCAAATGCTTGGACAGTAGGCTCTCCTGGCACATCTACAAAGGCCATCGTTGTAGGAGCTTCCACACCACCCTTAAACATTCCGTATATAACAGCGGGCCTAAACAGCAAGCAGCCAATCGACCTTCAGCCGATTATGAATGCAGCTGACTGGACTCTGAGGGGTACACAGCAGGTTGTGTTTGCTGGATTGGGAAAAAAAGAAGATTATACAGATAAACAATTGCGTGGAAAAGTAGCTTTAGTAGAGCGTGGGGAAATTTCTTTTTTAGAAAAAGCAATGCATGCTAAAGAAGCTGGCGCGAAGGCGATTATTGTATACAATAATGTAGCTGGAGAATTAGCAGGTGGATTTGAAGTACCTATAGACTTTCCTGCGGTAACTGTCACGCAGGAGGCAGGACAGCAAATTATGCAGTATTTATCACAAGGCATCACCTGTCATTTTAAAAAAATAGAAGATACTCTCGCGCTATTTAGTTCGCGTGGACCAGTTACACATACGTGGGCTATTAAACCGGATGTTCTTGCCCCGGGTGTCTCGATTAACAGTACAGTACCTGAAAGAAAATACATGTCTATGCAAGGAACAAGTATGGCCGCTCCGCACGTTGCTGGAGCAGCAGCGCTATTAAAGCAGGCACATCCTAACTGGAATCCACACCAAATCAAGGCTGCACTTATGAATACCGCCAAGCTCTTAGTGGATGAGAACGGTAACGTGTTAAAGCCGCATGAGCAAGGAGCAGGTAGAATACAGATCAATGAGGCTATTCACACTAAGGCGCTCATATATCCAAGTTCATTAACGTTTGGTATGTTCCACCATAAGGCACCGCGAACACAATCTAAGTTAACGGTGACAATTGAAAATGTAACAAATCAACCTATAAAAATCTCTTTCAATGAACCGGAAAATCAGCCAGCTATTCACTGGAAGCTTCCCATAGCGAATCACATACCTGCCAAAAGCAAAAAGCAATTCACAATTACAGCAGACGTGACCCCTTCGCAGCTAGGAGATGGCATTCATGCTGGTTATATTGCAGTGGAGGCAGAGAGCCAACTTATTCATCTTCCTTATCAATTTGTTGTCGAGGAGCCCGATTATCCACGTGTGATGGGTTTTCAATTTCAACAAGGAATGGAGCCTGCAACATATGAGTATGAAATGTATTTACCGCGAGGTGCTGATGAGATTGGTATCGCACTCTTTAATCCAGAGACATCTCACTTTGTAGCATTTCTTGATTATGCAACCGAAGTACCTCGTGGCTTATTCAAAAAACAACTCTCATCAAAAGAATTGAAAGTGCCTGCCGGTGTGTATCAATCGTTAATTTTTGCCAAAAAAGCAGGAAAACAAGATGCGTTTGAAACGTATATAGAGATTGTAGATTAAAAAAAGGCTTACACGATGCATTTTTACGACATTGTGTAAGTCTTCACAATTTGTCTGTGACTTTTGTCACACACACGCTGTAAGTCTCTCTTTTTAATTGACACATTAGGACTGCCTATTGTATGCTAACAAAGGGTGTGAAATGATAGGGTTTTCACCGTAATTGAAACTATGTACTATCCTTGCAAAGAGCATTTTATAGCTTCTGAAAATTTGTCGATTTTTTGACATTTATGTCGGATTGTTAAATGTTGTACCTTGTAAGATGTACATAATGCTAGCAAAGAATTTCGTTTCCTCTATAAATTGTGACTCACAAGAAGCCATCAATCCTTCCTATATATATTTGATTACAAAAAATAATTAAAAGGATAATAGCATGCTTTTGTGAACATTTTTGATAGGATAATATTTCTAAAAAACAATGACATGCCATATTAATCCCTGTTATACTTTCAATTGTATATACTTTTTTTTAGGAGAATAGGAGGAACGTCATTGTCGAGTGGAAAGCAAAATCCGTGGCGTGCAATGGTATTAGTCTCCATTATTTCCTCATACATAGTTGGTGGTGTGGTCGTAGGTGTTTGGTTAGGCTTATGGATCGATAGTTTGTTTGGCACTAGACCTTTATTTCTCGTGGTTTTCCTTTTACTAGGGATGTTCTCGGGAGCTTATGGTGTGTACCAAGCTGTCAAGCCTTTTATAGAAAGGTAACAAGGTAATGGAATCTTTTGAGATGAAAATGAAAAATTACTCACTCATAGTACTTAGTTTACTAGGAATACTACTAGTAGGATATGTTCTTTTGACCTGGAAAACGGTGTTTTTAGGAGCCTTTGTCGGATTCCTATTTGGTTTTTTAAGTTTATGGACAACATATATTAAAACAAAAGTTATTGGAGAAGCGGCAGCAGGAGTTAAAAGCTATACAAGTATATCGTATTTTATTGCGATTTTTGGAATAGCTATAAGAATGGGGTTAGCCATAATTCCTGTATGGATGGCAATTCTCCAACCTGAAAGGCTAAACATCATTGCGGTCATAGCAGGGTATTCCCTGATATATATAATTATTATGACAGATATGCTAGTTCATTTTGCTAGAAAGAGGTGAGAAACATGGATCATTTAGCACCTATGAGGAATTACTTCGGATTATGGTTTGACATGTCAACAGTTTTAATGACGACAGTCGTTAGTGTAATTGTATTTTTAATTTGTTATATCGGGACACGTCGACTTTCCATGCATCCTACTGGAATGCAAAATTTTCTAGAATGGGTAGTAGACTTTGTTCGAGGGATTATTAAAGCAAATATGGATTGGAAAGTGGGAGGACAATTTACGTCACTAGCTTTCACGATACTATTTTACGTGTTTGTTTCCAACCTATTAGGACTTCCATTTGAAATCTATAATAAGTATACACATGAAGTATGGTGGAAATCTCCAACTGCAAGTCCTGCCGTTACATTAACATTAGCTGTCATGGTTGTTGTCATGACACACTACTATGGTATTAAAATTAACGGATTTGGTGGGTATGCAAAAGGGTATGTGCAACCAGTTCCTTTCTTATTACCATTCAAGATAATCGAAGAATTCTCCAACACATTAACGTTGGGTATGCGTCTCTTTGGGAATATGTATGCAAAAGAAATACTTATGGTACTTCTAGTCGGTCTCGGGACATCAGGATTGTTTGGGATGTTCGGAGCAATTATACCGACAATTGTATGGCAAGCCTTTGGGATGTTTATTGGTGCGTTGCAAGCATACATATTTGCAATGCTAGCAATGGTTTACATGGCACATAAAGTTGAACATCATTAAACTATGCTCTTAAATTCAGAGCGTATAATAAATTTTAAAAAAGAAAATTACCTTTTCGAGGAGGATTATTATTATGAATTTTTTAGCGGTAGCAATTGTAGCAGGTTTAGCAGCAGTAGGTGGTAGTATTGCAGTAGCAATCATCGTAAGAGCAACTTTAGAAGGTGTTGCGCGTCAACCAGAATCACGTAGTGCTTTACAAACATTAATGTTTATCGGGGTTCCCCTTGCTGAAGCATTACCGATTATCGCAATCGTTATTTCATTCTTACTTTTATTCTCATAATTTTTATAGCTTTCCGTTATTTCCGGAATGCAAAACCAGGAATGGCGATAGTGTTCGACTACGAACCTTCGCCATTCCTTATGTATCATTTACTTTGACAAGGAATGTTGTGATAAATTCTTTTGTCTATGCTAGACTCCGTTGTTAATATGCTTAAAAAAGGTCGCTCTTTTTCCGCGAGCAGTCTCGCCTGCGCATTAACTAGGCGTAACGGGTTCTTTCTCTCACAAGGGATTGTCGCTGGTTTTAGCTCGATAGCAGGAGTTAAACTCTCCAATTAACAGCGCCAATACAAAAAATATTTATATGTACTTAGATCTGATATTTTCATACTCAATGAAAGGAGTGAACCAAGGTGGATTTTGTTATTCCATGGGGATCTATTTTATACCAATTAGTTGCATTCCTAGTTTTGCTCTATTTCTTAAAAAGAGTGGCGCTTAAACCTCTAATGGGTATTATGGAACAGCGTCAACAAACGATAAATGAGCAAATTGAATCTGCAGAAAAAAACCGTCAAGATGCAGAAGAATTTCTTTCTCGTCAACGCGAAGAGTTAGAAAATGCAAGACTTGAGTCACAACGAATTGTTCAAGAAGCAAAGAAGCTCGGTGAACAACAAGGAAGAGCGATTTTGGATGAAGCAATCCAAGATGCGGAGCGCATGAAAAATGCTGCTATCACTGAAATAAAGCGCGAAAGAGAACAAGCGATTTCAGAACTTCGTGAACAAGTATCTACTTTATCCGTCCTTATTGCTTCGAAAGTAATTGAAAAAGAGCTAAGTGTTGAAGATCAAAAGAAGCTAATTGATGAGTATATTCAAGAGGTAGGCGAAGTGAGATGAGAAATGCTTCAGTCGCCAAACGTTACGGCTTAGCTTTATTTACTATCGCGAAGGAACAGCAACTTATTCAAGAAATAGAGAATGAGCTTCGTGTAGTGAAGGAAGTTTTTTCACAAAACAAAGAATTAACAACTCTTTTACAATCACCAAAATTATCTTTGGCAAAAAAGAAAGAGTTCTTAAAAAATGTTTTTACTGACATTTCAACAAATGTACTTAATACTTTATTTCTTCTAACTGATAAACAACGTATTGATCAAACAACTGCTGTTGTTGATTCCTACATTGCATACGCTAATGAAGATAGAGGAGTCGCAGAAGCAACTGTTTACTCAGTAAGAGAATTATCGACTGAGGAGTTATCAACGATTTCACAGACGTTTGCTAGTAAAATAGGAAAGCAGTCGTTAAATATTGAAAACGTAGTTGATGACAGTATTCTTGGTGGGGTAAAAGTACGCATTGGAAATACCATTTATGATGGTAGCTTGACTCGGAAATTAGTACGTATTAAAAAGGATATAATGCTGAGAAGATCGTAGATAGGGGTGAAATTCATGAGCATCAATGTTGAAGAAATCAGTACGCTGATAAAAAAGCAGATTGAAAGTTATCAGTCTGAAATTGAAGTAAAAGATGTTGGTACTGTTATCCAGGTTGGTGACGGTATCGCTCGTGCTCATGGCCTCGACAATGTCATGGCTGGAGAGCTTGTTGAATTTTCAAACGGTGTAATGGGGATGGCGCAAAACCTAGAAGAAAACAATGTAGGTATCGTTATCCTTGGACCGTTTAAAGATATTCGCGAAGGCGATGAAGTACGTCGTACAGGCCGTATTATGGAGGTTCCAGTTGGTGAAGCTCTTATTGGACGTGTTGTTAACTCACTTGGGCAACCAGTAGATGGTTTAGGCCCAATTGAAACAACGAAAACGCGTCCTATCGAAAGTGCAGCACCAGGTGTAATGGATCGTAAATCAGTTCATGAACCACTGCAAACTGGCATTAAAGCAATTGACTCGTTGATTCCGATTGGACGTGGTCAGCGTGAGTTAATCATTGGTGACCGTCAAACTGGTAAGACGGCAATTGCTATTGACACAATTATTAACCAAAAAAATGAAGATATGATTTGTATCTACGTAGCAATTGGACAAAAAGAATCTACTGTGCGTAACGTTGTTGAAACACTACGTAAACATGGTGCCCTTGATTACACGATTGTTGTAACGGCATCAGCATCTCAACCTGCACCACTATTGTTCCTTGCGCCATATGCCGGTGTAACAATGGGTGAAGAGTTCATGCACAACGGTAAGCATGTACTTGTTATTTATGATGACTTATCAAAGCAAGCGGCAGCTTATCGTGAGCTTTCGTTATTGTTACGTCGTCCTCCAGGTCGTGAAGCGTATCCAGGGGATGTATTCTACTTGCATTCACGCTTACTAGAGCGTGCAGCGAAGCTTTCTGATGCAAAAGGTGGCGGTTCATTAACAGCTCTACCTTTCATTGAAACACAAGCAGGGGACGTTTCTGCATATATTCCAACAAATGTTATCTCCATCACTGATGGACAAATTTTCTTACAATCAGACCTTTTCTTCTCGGGTGTACGTCCAGCGGTTAACGCCGGTCTTTCAGTATCTCGTGTAGGGGGATCAGCACAAATTAAAGCTATGAAGAAGGTATCAGGTACACTTCGTCTTGACCTCGCTTCATATCGTGAGCTAGAAGCATTTGCGCAGTTCGGTTCTGATTTAGATAAAGCAACTCAAGCAAAACTAAATCGAGGAGCACGTACGGTTGAAGTACTAAAGCAAGGCTTACATAAGCCGCTTGCTGTTGAAAAACAGGTTGTTATCCTTTATGCGTTAACACGTGGCTTCCTAGATGATATTAAGGTTGAAGATATTAGTCGCTTTGAAGAAGATCTATCTGGATGGATTGAGCTAAACCGTAAAGAGCTGTTTGAAACAATTCGTTCATCTGGAAATCTTCCGGAAGATGCCGATCTGCAAAGTGCTATAAATGAATTTAAAAAGAATTTCGTGGCTTCTAAATAATAGGACTTGTGTCCATTAAATAAGCTTTTGTAACTATGTATTAATATTTTTTAGAGGCGGTTGACATACGTCTGCCGCCACTGTTCATACTGGGAAAAAGGTGGTGAAAACCTTTGGCATCCTTACGCGATATAAAAATGAGAATTACTTCAACAAAGAAGACAAGTCAAATTACTAAAGCGATGGAAATGGTATCAGCCTCTAAGCTTAATAGGGCAGAAATGAACGCAAAATCATTTGTGCCTTACATGGAGAAAATGCAAGAGGTTGTGAAAAGTATTACAGCTGGCAGTAATGACATTAAGCACCCGATGCTTGAAAGTAGGCCTGTTAAAAAGACTGCTTATTTCGTCATTACATCTGACCGCGGATTAGCTGGAGCTTACAACAGTAATATACTTCGTACTGTATATCAAAAAATAATGCAAAAGCACAAATCTAAGGATGAGTACACTGTTATAGCGGTAGGTCGTGTAGGACGTGACTTTTTCAAAAAAAGAGGAGTGCCAGTAATGTTAGAAATAACAGGTATGGCTGACCAACCTCTTTTCAACGATATAAAAAGTATCGCGAGTCAAGCAGTAAGTATGTTTGCTGATGGTCTATATGATGAATTGTATGTTTATTACAATCATTATGTAAGTGCGATTCAGTCAGAGGTTACAGAAAAGAAACTTCTTCCTTTGACAGATATCTCTGATTCAAAAGCAACTACTGATTATGAGTTTGAACCTTCACAGGCTGAAATTCTTGAAGTGCTATTGCCACAGTATGCTGAAAGCTTAATATATGGAGCGTTACTGGATGGAAAAGCAGCTGAGCATGCTTCACGTATGACAGCGATGAGAAATGCAACTGACAATGCAAGTGAACTTATTCGTTCACTTACTCTTTCATATAATCGTGCACGTCAGGCGGCAATTACTCAAGAAATCACCGAAATTGTTGGTGGCGCGAACGCACAATCATAAGATTCATTAATTATAAAGTGACATGAATAAATACATTCAGACTAATTATACTTTTTGAATGATAAATAAGGACTTGGCAGTGAAACAAGTTAGGAGGGAATACGATGGCAAAAGGACGCGTGATCCAGATTACTGGTCCAGTTGTAGATGTTCAGTTTGAGAGCGGACATTTACCTGAAATCTACAACGCTTTAAAAATTCAACATAAAGCGCGTAATGAAAACGAAGTCGATATCGACTTAACACTTGAAGTTGCCATTCACTTAGGTGACGATACAGTACGTACTATCGCCATGGCTTCAACCGACGGTCTAATCCGTGGTGTTGATGTTATTGATACAGGAGCACCAATCTCTGTACCAGTAGGAGATGCGACATTAGGTCGTGTATTCAACGTACTTGGTGATGCAATTGACTTAGACGGTACGGTAGCTGCAGACGTAGAACGTAACCCGATCCACAGAGCAGCCCCAGTATTCGAAGACCTATCAACTGAGGTTGAAATTCTTGAAACAGGAATCAAAGTAGTAGACTTGTTAGCGCCATACATAAAAGGTGGTAAGATCGGTCTATTCGGTGGTGCCGGTGTAGGGAAAACGGTATTAATTCAGGAGCTTATCAACAACATCGCCCAAGAGCACGGTGGTATTTCCGTATTCGCAGGTGTTGGAGAGCGTACTCGTGAAGGAAATGACTTATATTATGAAATGACAGACTCTGGCGTTATTAAGAAAACAGCGATGGTATTCGGACAAATGAACGAACCACCAGGCGCTCGTATGCGCGTAGCGTTAACAGGGTTAACGATGGCAGAATACTTCCGTGACAAGCAAGGGCAGGACGTATTATTCTTCATCGATAACATTTTCCGCTTTACACAAGCAGGTTCTGAAGTATCGGCCTTACTAGGACGTATGCCATCGGCGGTTGGTTACCAGCCAACGTTAGCAACAGAAATGGGTCAGCTTCAAGAACGTATTACATCAACAAGTGTTGGTTCTGTTACATCTATCCAGGCTATTTACGTACCTGCGGATGACTATACTGACCCAGCACCAGCAACAACTTTCGCTCACTTAGATGCAACAACAAACCTTGAGCGTAAATTATCAGAAATGGGTATCTATCCTGCGGTGGATCCACTTGCTTCAACTTCTCGTGCATTGTCACCTGAAATCGTTGGAGAAGAACATTACAGAGTAGCACGTCAAGTGCAGCAAACACTACAACGCTATAAAGAACTTCAAGATATCATCGCTATCCTTGGTATGGATGAATTATCTGATGAAGACAAGCTTATAGTATCACGCGCACGTCGCGTTCAGTTCTTCTTATCACAAAACTTCCACGTTGCTGAACAGTTTACTGGTCAACCTGGATCTTATGTACCAGTTAAGGAGACAGTTGATGGATTTAAACAAATCCTTGAAGGAAAATACGATCATCTTCCAGAAGATGCTTTCCGCTTAGTCGGTCGAATCGAAGAAGTGGTAGAAAAAGCTAAAAGTATGGGAGTAGAAGTATAAAATAGGGACCAGGAGGGTATGAAATGAAGACCGTTGAAGTCCATGTAGTTACTCCCGATGGCCCAGTTTTGCAGGAACAATTTGAAATGGTAATTGCTCGCGCTAAAAGTGGTGAGCTTGGTATATTACCAGGACATATTCCAACGGTTGCTCCTTTAGAAATTGGAGCCGTTCGCCTGAAAAAAGGTAAAACAACAGAACTTGTGGCCGTAAGTGGAGGCTTTTTAGAAGTTAGACCAGACAAGGTCACAATATTAGCACAAGCGGCAGAGCGTTCGACAGACATTGATGTCTCTCGTGCCCGTTCAGCTAAAGAGCGTGCAGAACGTCGTCTACAAGAACGTCAAGATGATATTGACTATAGACGTGCGGAGTTGGCACTGCGTCGTGCAATGAACCGCATTAACGCGGTTGATAATAAGTAACTAAAAAAGCACCCTATTTCACATATGAAGTAGGGTGCTTTTTTGGTGAGTAAACCAAATGCTTCTATGGTATGTACCAGGACAGCAAAGTTTCGGTTATGTTGATATAAATGAAGGATACTTAAACACATAGCAATAACACCTGGTTATATTGCAGAAAATACTTTAATTAGGTACAGAGTCGACACGAAATGGGTATGTACTCGACATGAATTAGGTACAGAGTCGACACGAAATGGGTATGTAGTCGACATGAAATAGGTATCAAGTCGACACGCAATAGGTATCAAGTAAACACCAAATCGATACATATAAAACACGACTTGCCTATCTACTCGTCAATAAGTAGGTGTTTACTGTCAGTTAGTGGAGTACCAAGCCGTCTTTTTAATTATTAAACCAATAACTTTAGTTGGGATTAAATATTTGATATAATACATTTAAGAAAATAGGGAGTGATCACACATGAAGGTCGTGCAAAATATCGCTGAACTAATTGGGGACACCCCATTAGTAAAATTAAATAAACTTAATCCTGAAAATGGTGCTGATATATACTTGAAATTGGAATTTTTTAATCCTAGTAAAAGTGTAAAAGATCGCGCTGCTTTCAATATGATTAATGATGCTGAAAAACAAGGGCTTCTCAAGCCAGGAGCGACTATTATTGAGCCTACAAGCGGAAATACCGGCATTGGTCTTGCCATGAACGCGGCGGCAAGAGGGTACAAATCCATTATTGTAATGCCTGATACAATGACACAAGAGCGCATCAATCTGTTGAAGGCTTATGGGGCAGAGGTTGTATTAACCCCTGGTGATGAAAAAATGCCTGGCGCAATAGAGAAAGCAAAGCAATTAGCAAGCGAGATTCCAAACAGCTTTATGCCGATGCAGTTTGATAATAATGCCAACCCTGATGCACACAGACACTCCACTGCGTTGGAAATTCTGAAGGCGATGGAGAGTATAGGTAAACCGCTGTCAGCATTTGTCGCAACCGCAGGAACAGGCGGGACAATTACAGGCACAGGAGAGGTTCTAA
Organism: Bacillus sp. HMF5848; assembly: GCF_003944835.1. Lineage (GTDB taxonomy): Bacteria > Bacillota > Bacilli > Bacillales > HMF5848 > HMF5848. The sequence goes on along the minus strand of NZ_RWIV01000001.1, from coordinate 4,208,511 downwards.
AGGAACACTATCCAGACTTATCAGTTCATGTAGTTGAACCTGCAGGATCACCAGTTTTATCAGGTGGAAAACCAGGAAAGCATAAGCTTGTTGGAACTAGTCCAGGATTTATTCCTTCTATTCTAAACCAAAACGTATATAATGAAATTTTAAAAATTGAGGATGAGCAAGCGTACGATATAGCTCGTCGTTTAGCTTCAGAAGAGGGGATATTAGTCGGTCCATCCTCTGGGGCAGCCTGCTACGCAGCAATTGAAGTGGCAAAACGCATGAAGCCCGGTGAGGTTGTAGTATGTATTGCATGTGACACCGGAGAGCGTTATTTATCTAGTGATTTGTTTCAGTTTTAATATGAATCCTAATTAGAGTGTGGCTGAAGCTGCACTTTTTCTTTTTGGAAAAAAATCATAAAAGGTTATTTAGTATTAAAGAGCACGAAAATGTTCAGTGACAGAAAAAACCAGCGTAGGTTGCATGGTAAGGGTGCAGGTGGAATATCACAATTTTGGCTAAAGTCGATAGGCGGCTCTTACACTTTTCTTTCGTCACGATTCATTATATAGCGTTTTTACAGTGACTATTGTCACTGACATAAAATGTCATTTTTTGTACATTGACATTGTGAGGGTTGCTAGATTCGGGGAGTTTATCATTTATCATTATCTTAAAATATAAAGAATCGTCCTGATCCAGGGTGTAGTACTTGTCAAAAGCGGTACGTACATATTATAAAAACACTCTACATATATGTATTTATTGAAAAAACTACTAAGGTCGGCCAAGGCTCCTTTCAGTCGACACTACTTGTAAAAAAGTGTTATAATGTTATCGGTTACAAAACTAAATCTTTCAATCTTTTAGAAAAGTCAGGGTACAACAAATGGAGGGGGCGGCATGGAACAATTAAACCAGTATTTTAACAACTATCTTATCGTATTTGTCTTTCTTACACTCGGTATTTTATTACCACTAGTAGCATTGACAGCAGGGCGAATTTTGCGTCCGCACGCACCAAACGATGCCAAAAAGACTACTTACGAAAGTGGGATTGAACCGTTTCATGACTCAAGAGTTCAATTTAACGTAAGATACTATATCTTTGCATTATTATTTGTCATTTTTGATGTGGAGACAGTATTTCTGTATCCATGGGCAGTTGCTTATGATAAATTAGGCTTATTTGCCCTTATTGAGATGTTAATATTTGTATTAATGCTAGTAATTGGTTTAGTCTATGCTTGGAAGAAGAAGGTGTTAAAATGGTCTTAAAGCTGGATAACATTACAGCCGAAGAAATGGAAGAGCTACAACGAAATGTGTTTATGTCGACACTAGAACAGTTGAAGGCTTGGGCGCGAAGTAATTCACTATGGCCTTTAACCTTTGGTCTTGCTTGCTGTGCGATTGAAATGATGGGGGTAGGTTCATCGCACTATGATTTAGACCGATTTGGTTCCTTTTTCCGTACATCGCCACGTCAATCTGATGTCATGATTGTGTCTGGTACTGTTACAAAGAAAATGGCACCTATTGTTCGTCGACTGTATGATCAAATGCCAGAGCCGAAATGGGTAATTGCAATGGGGTCATGTGCAACAGCTGGAGGTCCTTACGTTAAGTCTTATGCAGTAGTTAAAGGTGTGGACCAGATAGTTCCAGTTGATGTGTATATCCCAGGGTGTCCACCAAACCCAGCGGCTCTTATTTATGGGATAAATAAATTAAAAGAGAAAATTCGCTATGAAGCCAAGACAGGGAAGAAGGTGCTGTAGGCCATGAGCGAAAAAGATTTAGAGCAACAGAAGAGGGAGGCAGCCGCGAAAGCGAAAGCTGCTGCTGCAGCAAAGGCAAAAGCCGCTGCACTAGCAAAGCAAAAAGCAGCAGAAGCCTCTCAAATGGATACTAAAAATGAAGATAATACTAAATCGACAGATTCAAAGATAGAAGAAACACCACAAAGTAGTGCAGCAGATGAAAAAGCAAAGGCCGTCGCAGCCGCAAAAGCAAAAGCAGCAGCCGCAGCGAAAGCGAAAGCGGCCGCCCTCGCAAAGCAACAAGAGTCAGGCGAAGGCGAGTCATCATCAGCAGATGAAAAAGCAAAGGCTGCCGCAGCCGCGAAAGCAAAAGCAGCAGCCGCAGCGAAAGCGAAAGCTGCCGCCCTCGCAAAGCAACAAGCGTCAGGCGAAGGCGAGTCATCATCAGCAGATGAAAAAGCAAAGGCTGCCGCAGCCGCGAAAGCAAAAGCAGCAGCCGCAGCGAAAGCGAAAGCGGCCGCACAAGCTAAGCAAGGTGCATCGGCTAGTTCAGATGATGAAAAAGCGAAAGCTATTGCGGCTGCCAAAGCAAAAGCCGCCGCTGCAGCAGCAGCTAAGGCGAAGACCGCAAAAAGTAATACTTCAGACGCTACTGCTGGGCCGGAGAAACCATCACCGAATCAGCCGTATCTAGATAAATATATTAAAGTTATAACGGAGCATCTCGGTGAAGATGTTTTAGAAGACTCATATATAAATAAACTGTCAAAAGATGTACCTACTCTCGTAGCTAAATCGGATACGTATTTTAAAGTGGCAGAATTCCTTAAATACAATGAACAGCTTGGCTTTGATTATCTGTCTGAACTGCACGGAACGGACTTTGAAACACACATGGAAGTGTATGTGCACTTATATTCTTATAAAAATAAACAATCTGTTGCTTTAAAAGTAAAGATTGAACGTGATAAACCAACGATCCAGTCATTAGAACCGCTCTGGAAGGGTGCTGATTGGCCGGAACGTGAAGCCTATGACCTACTAGGCATTCACTTTACAAATCATCCTAACTTAACGCGGATTATGCTGTCAGATGAATGGGTAGGTCACCCGCTACGCAAAGACTATGAACCTTACGATGTGGAGGTGTAGCATATGATTCGCACGGAGGAAATGCTGTTAAATGTAGGGCCACAACATCCTAGTACACATGGTGTGTTCCGACTTGTTATCAAAATCGATGGGGAAATAATTAAAGAAGCTACACCAGTTATAGGGTATCTTCATCGCGGTACGGAAAAGTTAGCGGAAGATTTACAATACACACAAATCATTCCGTATACAGATCGATTGGATTACTTATCGGCAATGACAAATAACTACGTTATATGTCATGCGGTAGAAACAATGATGGACTTACAAATCCCAGAGCGCGCGGAATATTTAAGAGTTCTTGCAATGGAGCTTGGCCGTGTAGCAAGTCACCTTGTTTGGTGGGGTACATATTTACTAGATATTGGTGCGGTGAGTCCATTCTTATATGCGTTTCGTGAGAGAGAAATGATTATTAATCTTTTAAACGAGCTGAGTGGTGCGCGCCTAACGTTCAACTATATGCGTGTTGGCGGTGTGAAATGGGATGCACCAGATGGTTGGATTGAAAAAGTACGGGATTTTGTTCCATACATGCGTAAGCAGCTTGAAGGCTATCATGAGTTAGTAACAGGTAATGAAATCTTTATGAACCGTGTTAAAGGCGTGGGTAAGTATTCGAAGGAAGATGCTTTAGCATACTCACTAAGCGGTGCAAACCTTCGTTGTACAGGTGTGAAATGGGATTTACGTAAAGATGAGCCATATTCTATCTATGATCGTTTTGACTTTGACGTACCTGTTCGCACAGAAGGAGATGCATGGGCACGATATGAGTGTCGCATGCAAGAAATTGAAGAATCATTAAAAATAATCGAGCAAGCGGTCGCTCAGTTTCCTACTGAAGGCGACTTTATGGCAAAAGTACCTAAAATTATTAAGGCTCCTAAAGGGGAAGCGTTCGTACGCATAGAATCACCTCGTGGAGAAATAGGTTGTTATATTGCTAGTGATGGCAAAAAAGAGCCGTACCGCATGAAGTTTAGACGCCCTTCTTTCTACAATTTGCAAATACTCCCTAAGCTGCTTGAGGGCGAGAATATGGCTAACTTAATAGCGATATTAGGTGCCATTGATATTGTACTTGGGGAGGTTGATGGATAATGATGAATGAGTTACTTCAATCCACTCCGAGCTACTTAAACCTTGCTATATTTTTTGCGCTAGGTGTTGCGCTTTTAATGGTTGTGTTAGGGTTTGTTACATATGGAATCCTAGCTGAACGTAAAGTTATGGGATTTATGCAAGGGCGCATAGGGCCGAATCAGGTTGGTGGCCGTTGGGGACTTTTACAAACAGTGGCGGACGTATTAAAGCTTCTTTTAAAAGAAGATACGATTCCAAAGCTAGCTGATAGGCCGTTATTCATATTAGCACCTGTTATTGCCTTCGCACCCGCGTTTATGGTGCTAGCTACTATGCCTTTTACCGATGCCTTTCAATTTGCTGACATTGGTGTAGGCTTGCTGTATTACATTGCTATCTCTGGTTTAACTACCATCGGGGTAGTAACAGGGGGCTGGGCATCAAATAACAAATATGCGTTACTCGGTGGAATGCGTGCAGCAGCTCAAATGATTTCATATGAAATTCCTCTCGTTATGTCTGTACTTGGGGTAATTTTATTAGCAGGTAGTTTAAATCTGAATGATATCGTAAACGCGCAGCAAAATTTCTGGTTTATCATTACACAGCCGGTTGGATTCGTAATATTCCTTATTGCCTCAGTGGCAGAATTGAATAGAACACCATTCGACTTGCCAGAGGCTGAATCTGAATTAGTCGCTGGGTATCATGTTGAATACTCTGGTTTCCGCTGGGCGTTTTATATGCTGTCAGAGTATGTGTACTTCTTTGCGATGGCATCACTTACCACCGTACTATTTTTAGGTGGATGGTTGCCGCTACCATTTTTAGGGTTTATACCAGGTGCGATTTGGTTCGCCTTAAAATTCTCGCTAGTTGTGTTTATCTTAATATGGTTCCGCGTTACATTTCCACGTATTCGCGCGGATCAATTAATGGAGTTTGGCTGGAAGGTACTATTGCCAATTGCGTTAGCCAACATATTTGTGACAGCTATATTAAAAGAGCTAATTGAGTATTTCTTTTAAAAATAAGCTCTGTTAAACTTTGTTGTTGATTTTCGCTACATTGCGCTCGCTTTTTTTTAAGCGATTACAGTCAGCTTCGCTATCCACTTAACAAAGGGGTGACAACATGCTCGGTTTAGCAAAAGGGTTAAAGTATACATTGCAAAGCTTGTCAAAGAAAAAAGTAACGTATGATTATCCGAATGAGCCACTACCGTTACCAGATAGATTTAGAGGAATTCAAAAGTTTTATCCTGAAAAATGTATCGTATGTAATCAATGTGCCAATATTTGCCCAACTGATTGTATTCAACTAACGGGGAAAAAGCATCCAGACCCAACGAAAAAAGGAAAAATCATTGACACATATGACATTAATTTTGAGATTTGTATTTTATGTGATTTATGTACAGAGGTTTGTCCTACAGAAGCAATTGTCATGACGAACAATTTTGAGTTAGCTGAGTATAGCCGAGATGATTTATTTAAAAATCTAGAATGGCTAGATGAGAATGATACAAACGTCAGAAAGGAGAATAAAGCATGAGCTTTTCAGGGGAATTTTTAGCGTTTCTCATTATGGCGCTCGTTGCAATCTCCGGTGGCGTAATGCTAATTAACTTAACGAAGGTTGTGCACATGGTTGTGGCCCTCGTGTTTACGTTTGTAAGCATCGCAGGGCTCTACGTCCTCTTATCAGCGGAGTTCGTAGCAGCTGTGCAAATTTTGATTTACTCTGGAGCCATTACCATTATTATGCTATTTGGCATTATGCTAACACGTCATGATGATACGAGTGAATCGAAGGCTGGTATTGTTCGGAAAGTATTAGTATTTGTAAGTATTGTGGCGTTTGCTCTTACGATATATTTCGGCATTTACGACCTGCAGCTCGGACAGCAAGCTACTACGTTGCATGAAAATAATACAGAGCAAATTGGTATTATGCTGTACTCACAATATGTCATTCCGTTCGAACTTGTATCAGTCGTTTTGTTAGTAGCATTAGTCGGAGCCATTGTATTAGCGAAAAAGGATGAAGACGAGGAGGCGAACGATAAATGAGTACGATTCCAGTATCAGCCTATCTCGTCTTAGCACTCATTTTATTTTGCATTGGATTATATGGAGCACTTACGAAGCGAAATACGGTTATTGTCCTTATTTCCATCGAGCTTATGCTAAATGCTGTAAATATTAATCTAGTAGCTTTTAGTAAATACGGCATTAACCCAAACATAACAGGGCAGGTATTTTCATTATTTACGATAGCGATCGCAGCGGCCGAGGCAGCTGTAGGACTAGCTATTTTAATGGCATTATATCGTAATCGTAAAACGGTCAACATCGATGAGATGGATTCACTCAAACATTAAAACACAAATAGGAAATGGAATGAACACTTTCTTATTTTAAAAAAGGGGATCGTGATACTATGATGGAAAATGCATGGATCATACCGCTATTCCCGCTCGTCTCGTTTTTGTTCCTTCTACTCTTCGGAAAACGAATGAAAGAAGCAAGTGCTTACGTGGGAATTATCTTAACATTTGTTTCGTTAGTATATTCGGTGTTAGTGCTCATAGAACGATTTACAGCACCAACATACAAAGCAGAAGGCACATGGTTAACAATCGGGGATATGTCACTTACAGCGGGTTTTGAGGTTAACCAACTGAACGCATTAATGCTTGTTATTGTTTCGCTTGTAAGCTTTTTAGTTCATACATACTCAAAAGGCTATATGCAAGGTGATGAAAGATTTTCAGTATTTTATGCGTATTTAGGATTGTTTACATTTGCGATGCTCGGATTAGTGCTTTCGCCTAATTTGCTGCAAACGTACATATTTTGGGAGCTTGTAGGTTTAGGCTCATTTTTATTAATTGGTTTCTACTTTTTCAAGTCTGAAGCTAGAGCGGCTGCTAAAAAGGCATTTATTATGACTCGTATCGGGGACGTCGGCTTATTCATAGGTATGATATTACTATTTTGGCAAGTCGGTAGCTTTGAATACGATGAAATCTTTGCTGCTGTAGAAGCGGGATCTGTCCCAGCCGGTATAATCACATTAACAGCCATTTTAATATTTGTCGGTGCGGTTGGGAAATCAGGTCAATTTCCACTTCACACATGGTTACCGGACGCGATGGAAGGTCCGACACCAGTTTCAGCACTTATCCATGCTGCTACGATGGTTGCAGCAGGTGTGTACTTAGTGGCAGCGTTATTCCCACTATTTACAGCGAGTGAAACAGCTCTTTTAACAGTAGCAATAGTCGGTGGCGTAACCGCTATTTTTGCAGCAACAATCGGTACAGTACAAACAGACATTAAGCGTGTCCTGGCATACTCAACTGTTAGTCAGCTTGGCTATATGATGCTAGCGCTTGGATCAGCAGGATATGTGGCAGGTGTCTTTCATTTAATGACACATGCTTTCTTTAAAGCATTATTGTTCCTAGCAGCTGGTAGTGTCATTCATGCGGTTCATACGCAAAACATCGAAGATATGGGTGGTTTGTGGAAGAAACTACCTTTTACAGCGCCATTGTTTTTAATCGGTACGTTAGCCATTAGTGGTGTGCCATTATTTTCAGGTTTTTTTAGTAAAGATGAAATCTTACTTGCTGCTTGGGACCACGGTAATTATGTACTATTCTGGATTGCTGTTGTGGCAGCATTCTTCACAGCATTTTACATGTTTAGATTGTTCTTCATGGTATTTGCAGGGGAGAAAATGCGCAGCAACGTACCAAATGTACATGAATCACCAGCTACTATGACGGTACCAATGATTGTGTTAGGTGTTCTAGCGATATTTGCTGGGTACGTGAACACACCATGGTTTGGTACATTTTTAGGGGATTGGCTCACAGCAGGCAACGAAGCCTTAGGCCATGCACATGTAAAAGGGCCAGCGTGGATTATGGTTGTCGCGACGTTAGTGTCGTTAGCTGGAATTGCATTAGCATACTTCATGTATGCACGTAAATCGATTCCTCGAGATTGGTTCAGCGCAGGTACACCTATTACGTACGGCATTCTTTACAATAAGTATTTCATAGATGAAATATATGAAGCTACGATCGTTTCAGCGACACGAATCATTAGTATATTTGCAAAATATATTGATGAGTTTCTAGTAGAGGGGCTGTCAGAAGCAACAGCTGCTACCGTTCGTGGTATAGGCAAAATAGGATCGAAGCTACAAAGTGGGCAAGTGCAGGCTTATGGGGCTGTCGTCGCTGTTGGTCTTGCCATCCTACTTGTTATCTTTGCGCTAACAGGGGGGTACTTTTAATGAATGAATCTTACTTTTTATCATTGCTTGTTTTCTCCCCTTTATTAGGTATGATAGTTTTGGCTTTTGTTAGTAAAAATCAGCAACGTCTTATAAAAATTATTGGTGTTGCTGGTACCATTCCCGCTCTTGTGCTGGCGTTGTATGCGTTCTTTGTTTACCAGTCTGGTATATCGCTAGATACGTTTTCAGAAACACGTGGCTGGATTCATTTTGGTGAACTCTTAACGTCAGAGCGACTTTTTGCTATTGATTATGAATTAGGGCTAGATGGATTGTCGCTAGTCATGATTCTCTTAACCGCTATTCTCTCAACATTAGCAGCTGTGGCCTCTATGCATATTAAAAAAGAGTGGAAGGGATATTTTCTATTATTCTTTCTTCTTGAAATAGGTATGCTTGGTGTGTTTGTTGCTGAAAACTTAATTTTATTCTTTATTTTCCTTGAGATCACCCTCGTACCGATGTTCTTTTTAATTGGTAAATGGGGTTATTTTGAAAAAGAAAAGGCAGCGTATAGCTATCTTATATATAATGGCCTAGGCTCAGCCGTGCTTTTAATCGTTATTATGACGTTGTTTTCAAAGTTTGGTACATCAAATATTGATTTACTTGCAACTAAGCTCGCTGAAGGATTCACCGTGTTACGATATCCGGTAAGTGAAGGCTTCATGCTAGGTGCCTTTTTAGCGATATTGGTAGCCTTTGGAGTGAAGCTACCAATCTTCCCATTGCATACATGGATGCTACGTGTGCACGTACAGGCGCCACCGTCCATCGTTATGCTTCATGCTGGTGTCCTTTTAAAAATTGGAGCGTACGGGTTGATTCGTTTTGGGATGGGCTTGTTCCCGGAGCAATACAAGCAGTTAGCCGTATTATTAGCAATTCTCGGTGTTATTAACCTACTGTACGGTGCGTTTTTAGCATTTATCCAGGATGACTTTAAAATGGTCCTTGCTTATTCTTCCATCTCTCATATGGGAATTGTGTTAATCGGATTAGGGGCTATGAACGAGGCGGGCGTTCAAGGTGCGATATTCCAAGCGGTATCACATGGATTGATCGCAGCATTGCTGTTCTTCTTAGTGAGTGTTATTTACGAAAGAACAGATACAACTAGCCTAGATCACCTTGGTGGATTAGCGAAGGTGATGCCGTTAACAGCAGGCTTCCTTTTAGCGGGAGCGATGGCGTCTCTTGGTTTACCAGGGATGTCAGGGTTTGTTAGTGAATTTATGGCATTCCTAGGCTTGTTTAAATCGATGCCTGTTCTTGCTGCTATTGGGGCAATTGGCATTATTATGACAGCTGTGTACTTATTGCGTGCCGTGTTAAGCATCACTTTTGGTAAAGAGAACAACCCGTATATTAAAGCAACAGAAATAAAGCGATTAGAGTTTATTCCTGTTATTGTTCTGTTAGGGTTGATAGTTCTAATTGGTGTGTATCCAAATATTTTAACAAATGTGCTTCAACTTACGCTTGAAACTATCATGTTAGGAATAGGGGGGTGAGACGATGGATTTGCAAACATTACTTAGCTATGAATGGGGTGTAATGACACCAGAATTTATTATATTAGGTGTGGCAACCATTCTCTCCCTCATTGACTTATTTATGCCAAATAAAGCGAGCCGCCGACCGTTAGTATGGATCGCTTTAACCGGTGTATTGCTTGCGCTAGTCTCTCTTATTGGCTTACTAGACAAAGAGGTCACCGTTATTTTAAATGAAACATTTCGCTTAGATTCGTTTGCTAAAGCGTTTAAGTTAATTTTATTAGTCGGTACGGGGTTAGTGCTCTTAATGGCTTCTCACTATGAGCCAGAGGATGGCATTCGCCACCGCGGAGAGTTTTATTACTTACTGCTAACAGCACTTCTTGGTGCGATGATGATGACATCAAGTGGGGACATCATCACATTGTTTGTTGGTCTTGAGTTGTTATCACTGTCGTCATATATTTTAGCTGGTATTAGAAAAACAAATAAACAGTCTAATGAAGCAGCGATGAAATATGTTATTAATGGTGGTATATCAACAGCTATTATGTTATTTGGTTTAAGTTATGTGTATGGATTAACGGGCACAACGAACTTAAAGCAAATTGCACTAAGCTTATCAACAGTTAATCAAGCAAACATTCAATATTTATTGTCAATCGCATTTTTACTAATACTAGTCGGGTTATCGTTTAAGCTAGCGACGGTGCCATTTCATATGTGGGCGCCAGATGTATACCAAGGGGCACCAACACCAGTTACGGCCTTTTTGAGTGTTGTTTCCAAGGCAGCTGGATTTGTTATTGTATTACGCTTCATGCTATACATTTTTGGGCGTACACCAGCTGAAGGTGGGCAGCAACTATCCATGTTATTTGCCATGCAGGATTATATTGTATGGCTAGCAGCAGCGACCATGATTGTTGGGAATACTATCGCATTACGCCAACGAAATGTAAAAAGAATGCTCGCATATTCAAGTATCGCGCATGCTGGTTACTTATTAGTTGCGTTTGCTGTATTTTCACCATTATTAGTAGATGCAATTTGGTTTTACCTAGTGGCTTACTTATTAATGAATCTCGGCGTTTTCGCCATTTTACAAGTGATAGTACAAAAAACAGGCTCTGAAGATATCGCTTCATTTGCCGGCTTGTATCAACGCGCCCCTCTTATAGCAGTTGCTATGGGTGTATTCATTCTATCGTTAGCAGGGATACCTGGTACGGCTGGTTTTATTGGAAAGTTGAACATTTTCCTAGGTGCACTTATGGTCGAGCCAGCACATTATGTATTAGCGAGTATCATGCTTGCAACGACGGTAGTATCATATTTTTTCTACTTTAATGTTATGACACAAATGTTTTTCCGCAGGTCATCAAATGAAGAGACCATTAAATTGCCTGTTGAAATAGCCATTGTTGTGGTGATTTGTGTAGTAGGCACCGTCTTATTTGGATTCCTACCTAACATAGCCATTGACTTTTTTAACAATAGCTTCAACGGATTTGTTGATTTCTTTCAATAGGCACTTATAATGAAGAGGTATGAATTACCTCTTCTTTTTTATGGCAATTACCTTTACACTTAGAAAAGTGGAAGCACCCGTCTAACGATGTTACGCTGAAGCAATTTTATTGCGAAAGCATCATTATTTAAAATCGTTGACGTCAAACATTTTTTGAAGCTTATGCTTAGAAGACTCGTTAGACACTGGAGCTAAACCGTAATCTAAGTTCAAAAATTCATACTATCTAATTTACTAAAACTAAGACAAGGATGGTTAGAATGGACTTATTACCAAGCTATAGCCAATTTGCGGTCATTAGCCTGATGTCTCATTTATTTTTTATTGTAATTACTTGGTATGCACTTCAAGGTGTGCAGCTTGAAAAATTTATTAAAGCCAATCGTATCATGCAAGCAAGACTGTTATACATACTGTTAACAGTTGCTATCGGATCAAGTGTGAGTAATTTCTTTCTTGATTATTTTCTTTGGTCACAGCAACTACCAAGTATGTTTGTACAATAAATGGTAGGGTACTAAGAATTTGAAGATACAACACGTGTGACATCCTGAAACTTGTTGTCTCTCATATACAAGGCTGTGGTGTTTGCTGTGTTCAATTGATCTCTCACAGTGAGAAAGTGTGAATAGCTCCGTTGTATATTTGCAAAAATACGGTTCTGTTATTTTTACCACAAATTGATTGTTTTAATTTTTTTAATTTCTACGGTCAAAAAAGGAAATACTTCAACGAATTATATAGTAAAAATTTTGTCGGGAAACGACGATGTATTTATAAGTTTTTCCACGTATGCCGCCTTTCTATCTGGCAACAATGTTAGTAAGGAGAGGAGTGGCGGCATTGCACACAATTTACATGGGAATTTTATCAATAATCTTGCTAGCGAGTACGCTATTTTCTGGGGAACTTATGGAAAAGAGCATGCAAGAAACAGAACTAGAAACAATAGCGAATATTTATGAACGCAACAACATTACAATTACGGATTGGTCTTTATACACAAAAGCCCCGCAATTAGAAAGTGCGACTTTTAACGAGGACCTATTACGCATTCAGCAAGCTGCAGAAGCTTTTACGTGGACAGTTGAAAAAAATCATGATGTGACAAAAGCGGTAGGCGTTTATGTTCACCCCTCAACACACTCCATAACAGAGACAATTCAAATAGTACAAGAAAACCACTCTAAAAAATCCTATGTATTTTATGAGATGAAGGGTTCAAAGTGGACTTCTCAAATCTGGAGGGACTTTCAGACTATTTTTCATAACAGAAAAATCGACATATTTCAAGAAAATACCACAAATTTCTCTTGTATGAAAGGCATACAGAGTGGTAATATGAAAAGTGTTTTGAAAAATAATGCGAATCGCCTACTTAAAGAATTTCAGGCTCAGCCTGTTGAGATGTTGGATGAAGAGACACTTCTGTCTATCTCTGCATATACTGAAATGTGGAAACAGACCATCCCCACGAAAAACAATAAGCAAATGAACTTGCAGCTTGCTTTGCGAGCTCAAGAAGGTGGCGACATTGTTGTGGTCGCAGGCACACCTATCCTAACAATTGAATATTAATAAAATGTAGAGAATTTGACGCGGAGGGGAATACCTTTGGAAAAAATCATTGTCCGCGGCGGAAAAAGGTTAGTTGGTACCGTAAAGGTTGAAGGTGCCAAAAATGCTGTATTGCCTGTTATCGCTGCATCATTATTAGCAAGTGACGGTAAATGTACGATTCATGATGTACCAGCTCTCTCCGATGTATTTACCATTAACGAGGTACTACGTCATTTAAACGCAGAAGTCGTCTTCAACAATAATACAATAACGATAGATGCATCAAGAGAGCCACATACAGAAGCGCCATTTGAATATGTAAGAAAAATGAGAGCATCAGTGCTTGTTATGGGATCCTTACTTGCGCGCGTTGGTCGTGCAAGAATTGCGCTACCAGGTGGATGTGCAATTGGATCACGCCCGATAGATCAGCATTTAAAAGGCTTTGAAGCGATGGGTGCGAAGGTTAAGGTCGGAAATGGTTATATTGACGCAGAAGTGAACGGACGCTTACAAGGGGCAAAGATTTATCTTGATTTCCCTAGTGTAGGTGCGACAGAGAATATTATGATGGCCGCTGCCTTAGCTGATGGTACGACTATTCTAGAGAACGTTGCAAAAGAGCCAGAAATCGTGGACTTAGCAAACTTCTTAAACAAGATGGGTGCTAAAGTCCGAGGTGCCGGTACTGGTACTATTCGCATAGAAGGCGTCGATACATTATATGGATGCGAGCATACGATTATACCTGACCGTATTGAAGCAGGTACATTTATGACAGCTGCAGCCATTACAGGTGGAGATGTACTAGTAAAAGGTGCCGTACCAGAGCATTTAAGCTCACTCATCGCCAAAATGGAAGAAATGGGTGTAACAATTAGTGAAGAAGAGGAAGGTTTACGTGTCATTGGTCCTAAGCACTTAAAGGCTGTTGACATAAAAACAATGCCTCACCCTGGTTTCCCAACTGATATGCAATCGCAAATGATGGCGTTACTGTTAACAGCCAATGGAACAAGTATGATTACGGAAACAGTTTTCGAAAATCGTTTCATGCATGTAGAAGAATTTCGTCGTATGAACGGTGATATCAAAATCGAAGGCCGCTCTGTTATTATTAACGGACCGGTAGAACTTCAAGCAGCAGAAGTAGCAGCAACAGATTTACGTGCCGGTGCAGCCCTTATTTTAGCAGGCTTAGTCGCTGAAGGCTACACGCGTGTAACAGAACTAAAGCACATTGATCGCGGCTACGTAGATTTACACGAAAAATTGCGTGCCCTTGGTGCTGATATTGAACGTGTAACCGAAAACAACAATGTAGTACCATTCTCGGCAAAAGTCTCAGATATGAACGCATAACATATTTAAGAAGTTGGGGTATAGACTCTGACTTCTTTTTGTTTTGCGCAAAAAAAGCATAGACTGGCAAACGAGGAGGGACTACCTTTTGTTTATCCCGGTAGTTTTTTCACAAAGAATTGAAAATTAGACTTCCACATATAGACTTCTTTTCGTTTATTTGGGACATAATACGTTTTGTGAAAGATTTCTAAAAGGAGTGGCCGATTATGTCTGAGCAAAACTTGTATGAAAAATTAGGTGGAAAAGAAGGTATTGCAAAGGTGGTCGATTATTTTTACACCGACCTCGTGTTAGAGGATGAGGAAATTAACCAATTTTTTGAACATACGGATATGGACAAGCAGCGTGAGCATCAAACAAAGTTTCTTAGCTTTGCTGTAGGAGGGCCGAACCAATATTCTGGTGCATCGATGGCGAAGGCACATGCAGGGATGAATATCCAGCCAGAAAACTTTGAGTCGATAGCAAAGCACTTGAATGAGGCTTTAGCGCATTTCGGAGTAAGCGAAGAGGACAGGAATCATGTGTTGAACAAGATTAATACGCTTAAGGATGATATCGTATACAAGTAGTCATAAAAGCTTGTCCTCCTCCATATGATTGGAGTATACGATATAATCTCTGGAGGTAGAGTCCATGCAGCAAACGAAACCACTCGTTATCGCGTTATCATCCTTAATGGCTATTACTCTAATTGTACCAGCACTACTAGTTTTACCGTTTAAAGACAAAGCCCCCATTGAAAAAGCAGAAGTACTTCATGAGGTTGTCAGTAGCGCCCCACCCGCCCCTGTAACCAATGCAATTGAAGTAGCTGTTTACAGAACGGAGGCTGATGCTGTCGAAAATGTGCCGCTTGAGGCATATGTCGAAGGAGTACTTGCATCAGAAATGCCAGCTGAATTTGAGCTTGAAGCTTTAAAAGCACAAGCACTAGCAGCAAGGACATACATTGTGAAGCAAATGCTTCATCATGATAATATGGGACTGCCAGACGGAGCAAATGTAACCGATACGGTCCTTCATCAAGTCTTCAAAAATGAAGCAGAGCTTCGCGAAAACTGGGGTCCAGACTTTGATTGGAAAATGGACAAAATTCGCAAGGCTGTACAAGCAACAACGGGTCAAATCATAACGTTTAACAACGAACCGATTACACCAGCCTTCTTCTCCACAAGTAACGGCTACACGGAGAACTCAGAGGCATATTGGCAAAATCCTTTTCCGTACTTAACAAGTGTAGAAAGTCCGTGGGATAAAGTTTCACCAAAATTCTCGACGCAAAAAATAATGACAGTCCAAGAATTCGAAAGAAAGCTTAATATTAAGCTACCATCCGACGGCAGTCTTGGTACTATCTTGGGTCGCACACCAGGCAAGCGTATTGAAGCCGTCCAAATTGGAGGCAAGACATTTACCGGTCGCGAAATACGTGAAAAGCTTGACCTTCGTTCAACCGACTTCACTTGGATGCGTACAGGATCAGAAATTGTTATTACAACAAAAGGCTATGGCCACGGTGTCGGTATGAGCCAATACGGCGCGAATGGCATGGCGCAATCTGGAAAAACTTATGAAGAAATCATTCATTACTACTATAAAGGCGTCAACATCAGCCCATTAACAAACTTCCAAACAGCACTAGCATCATATTAAGCAAACTGGGGACGGTTCTCATGCTGCCATGGCAGCATGAAAACCGTCCCCTCATTTTCCTTTATCCGCGCCTTTGCCCCTAAATCTTTGATTTTTGCCCATAAACGATAATAAAGTACCCATATCCATATCAACTTCACCCATAAAAGGTAAAATTCCGCCCATAACCCCATCAACTTTGCCCATAAAACAGAAACGCAGGGGAGTTCCCACACTTTTTTTTTCAACTTCATGCATAATTCCTTGGACTTTGTCGAAAAATAAGTTTTAAAAATTTTTTTGTCTAAATGTATATAAATGCCAATATCTGTTCAGAATGATTGCTGAGGTGATAACTTATGAGAGAGGAAGAAAAGAAACGTACTTCTCAAAAAATTTCTTTTAAACAGATTTTCAGAAAGCGTTGGGTATTACCAGCAATTTACCTTGCAACAGCAGCAATCATTTTAACAGGAGTGTTATGGTTACAAAATGCTAACAATGATTCAGTGGATCAAACTGACATTGAGTTAGGCCAATCAGATGTAACAGGGCCAACATATGGCATGAATGAGCCATCAATTCCAGTATTAGAGCCTGTACAAAACTTTGTACTGCCTGTTCTAGAGGAAAGTGCTGTAGAAATTCAAAAAGAATTCTATGATGTGAACGCTCCAGCTGAAAAGCAAGAAGCGGCGCTAGTGTTCTACAACAATCAGTACTATCCAAATAAAGGTATTGATATTGTTGCGAAAGATGGACAAGCCTTTGATGTATCAGCTGCACTTGGTGGTACAGTCATCCGTGCTGAACAAGATCCACTATTTGGATATGTAGTGGAGGTTGAACACGAGGAAGGTATCAAGACTGTATATCAATCGCTAGCAGAGATTGTCGTGAGCACAGGAGAAACTGTTGAGCAAGGGCAAGTACTAGGAACGTCGGGTGAAAGCTTGTACAATGAGGAAGCTGGCCTTAATGTACATTTTGAAATTCGTAAAGATGGCACACCTGTGAATCCTTTACAGTATATTGGGAAACCAGTATCATCACTAAAGGCGGATCATGCAGAGCCTGAAGACGAAGAAACCAACGCAACTGAAAGTGAAGAGCCTGCCGATGATGAAAACGGCGAAGGCGAAGATGCAGGAGACAATCCTGATGAAGAAAATGGAGAAGACACTACAAACTCTCCTGGCGCTTCAAGCGGCCAAGTGGGAGCATAATACAATCATACAAAAGCTTTGCCAAATATAAAGGGCAAAGCTTTTTTTCTGTCTTAGAACGTGGTTGTAGTATAGAACGCAGCTTTTTTTTCTGTCTTAGAAGCTAGTTTGCTGTTTAGCTCGCAGCTACATTTTTGTCTTGGCCGCTTAGCGCCGACCACTGACACTCCATATGTGGCGCATGCCTCCCGTCCCACCATCTATGAGTGTTGCATAAGGCGTAACAAGTGTTCACCACATTCTCGACAACCCCCACTATTTTTTCTATTTTTTATAAAAATCTGATATAATAGAAAATATTATTTCGAGTATAGAAAGGATTTTTACATATGAACTTTGATTATTTGTCTTATCCATATGCGTCTCAACGAATGACAACCTTCGCGAAGAATGGGATGGTGGCGACATCGCAGCCTCTTGCGGCGCAAGCAGGGCTTGATATTTTGAAAAAAGGTGGAAATGCGATTGATGCAGCGATTGCAACAGCAGCAGCACTAACTGTCGTGGAGCCAACGTCAAATGGCATCGGTGGCGATGCGTTTGCGCTTGTTTGGGTAAAAGATAAGCTGTACGGTCTGAACGCAAGTGGACCGGCACCAGCATCTATCTCGATCGATGCGGTAAAAGAGCGAGGGCATGAGGAGATTCCGAAGTATGGCTGGATTCCTGTCACAGTGCCAGGAGTGCCGGCAGCGTGGGCTGCGTTATCTAAGCGCTTTGGAAAGCTTCCGTTAGCGGACGTGTTACAGCCGGCGATTGACTATGCAGAGAACGGCTATCCAGTTTCGCCAACTCTCGGAAAGTACTGGAATCATGCTGCAAAGGCATTTAAAAAGATGCTAACAGGTGACGAATTTAAGCCGTGGTTTGATACGTTCACACCGGGTGGCGAAGCGCCGAAAATAGGGGGAATGTGGCGTTCATCTGGTCACGCTTCAACATTACGTTCTATCGGGGAAACGAATGGAGAAAGTTTTTATCGCGGGGAGCTTGCTGAGAAAATCGCAGCATACTCGAAGCAGTATGATGGATTCTTGTCAGCAGATGACCTAGCAAACTATAAGGTAGAGTGGGTAGATCCAATTTCCGTGAACTACCGTGGCTACGATGTGTGGGAAATTCCGCCGAACGGCCAAGGGCTGATAGCACTGCAGGCATTAAATATTGTAAAAGGGTATGAGTTTGCGGAAAGTGAATCAACGGCGCGCTACCATAAACAAATTGAAGCAATGAAGCTAGCATTTGCAGATGGGCAAAAGTACATTACGGAGCAGTCGAAAATGTCGGTATCTGTTGAACAGATTTTATCAGATGCCTATGCAGATGAACGCCGAGCGTTAATCGGTGACGAGGCATTAACGCCTGAGCCAGGCACACCACCAAAAGGCGGCACGGTGTATTTGGCAACGGCTGATAGTGAAGGCAACATGGTTTCCTTTATTCAAAGTAATTACATGGGCTTCGGCTCTGGACTTGTTGTGCCGGGGACTGGTATTGCGCTTCAAAATCGAGGGCATAACTTCTCGCTTGATCCGGAACATGATAACAGTCTTGAGCCTGGCAAGCGGACGTATCACACGATCATTCCAGGCTTTTTAACGAAAAATAACGAGGCGGTGGGGCCGTTCGGTGTCATGGGAGGCTTCATGCAGCCGCAGGGCCATATGCAAGTCGTCATGAATACGGTTGATTTTGCAATGAATCCGCAAGCTGCGCTTGATGCTCCTCGTTGGCAGTGGATGGAAGGGAAGAAGATTTTAGTTGAGCATCATTTCCCGCAGCACATCGCGCAAGCATTAGCGCGCAAAGGTCATGACATTCAAGTCGCACTAGATTCAGGTGCATTCGGTCGTGGACAAATTATATGGCGCGACCCTGAGACGGGTGTGTTAGCGGGCGGAACGGAATCGCGCACAGATGGGTCCGTGGCAGCGTACTAGACATTCGTAGTAATGAGAGTCCCTGTGGCGGCGTACTAGACAATCGTAGTAATGAGAGTCCTGTGGCGGTGTACTAGACATTCGTAGTGATGAGAGTTCTGTGGCAGCGTACTAGACATTCGTAGTAATGAGAGTTCTGTGGCAGCGTACTAGACATTCGTAGTAATGAGAGTCCTGTGACTGTGTACTAGACATTCGTAGTAATGAGAGTTCTGTGGCAGCGTACTAGAATTCGCATTTATTACGTTCCTGTCGTGGCGTACTAGAATTCTTGGAGTCAACGCGTCACATCACCTCGAGAGTAACCGAGGCGCAACATTTCATACGGACATGGCTATTGCGGTCAACTAGTGACGGGTGTATTCTCTTATGTATAGCTTTGCATTAAATTAAAGGATTGATACTTCAATGAAACAACTGAACTTATTTTTAGCATTTTTACGGGTTGGGCTTCTTGGCTATGGGGGAGGCCCTTCCTCTATTCCGCTTGTCCATAAAGAAGTGGTCGAAAAGTATAAGTGGATGAACGATGATGAGTTTGCTGATGTGCTGGCGCTTGGCAATACGCTACCAGGGCCGATTGCGACGAAAATGGCAGGTTACATCGGCTATCGTGTTGCGGGCGTGCTCGGAATGCTGAACGCTGTCGCAGCGACAATTGTACCAACTATTATTCTTATGATTCTATTACTCACGACTTTAACATCGTTTAAGGACCAACCATGGGTGATGGGCATGACAAAAGCAGTCGTACCGGTCGTTGGTGTCATGCTAGCGACACTGACATGGGACTTTTTTAAAAAATCAAAGCAATCGTTAGGTATGAAGGTGGCGCTAGGATTAATCGCAATTAGTGTGCTGGTGCTCCAGGTTCTAAGTCTGCATCCAGGTATTTTAATTGCTGCTTTGCTACTTATTGCTCTTCTTCGTTCGAATCAATCAACTAAGAAGGGAGCGGCAAACGGATGATTTATTGGCAAATCTTTTTAGCATTTTTCATTCCAGGTATTTTAGGCTACGGTGGCGGGCCTGCTTCGATTCCTCTCGTGGAAAATGAGGTTGTTGGTCGCTATGGCTGGTTAACGGTAAGTGAATTTAGTGAGGTTCTTGCGCTAGGGAATGCGTTGCCGGGACCAATTGCGACGAAAATGGCAGGCTACATCGGCTTTGAGCAGGGTGGTATTCTCGGGTCAATCGTTGCTATTTTTGCAACAGTAGCACCTTCCTTAATTTTAATGGTCGGTCTATTAAGCTTGCTTTACAAGTTTAAAGACTCGCCTAAAGTAAAAGCGATGACTAACTATGTGCGTCCAACGATCGCTGTATTGCTTGGCGTGATGGCGATTCGCTTTTTTATGACATCGTATGAAGGAGCCGGGTTGCTTCAGACATTTGCGATTGCTGGGATAAGCTTTGTTCTTCTTGAAAAAATTAAAGTACACCCTGCGTACGTCATTGTAGGGGCACTTGCGTATGGAGGCATCTTTTTATCATGACACTATCGCTTAAAGAAGTTACGAAGGAGAACTGGGAGCAATGCATCGCACTGAAGGTTGCTCCAGAGCAAGAGAGCTTTGTGGCGTCAAACCTATATTCTCTAGCAGAAGCGCACTATGAAACTTCTTTCATACCAAAAGCTGTTTATTCATATGATGAAATGATAGGGTTTCTGATGCTTGGCAAAGATCCGGATGACGGTGTGTACTGGATTGTGCGCTTAATGATAGATGAACGTTATCAAGGCAAAGGCTATGGCCATCAAGCGGTTCAGGCTGCCCTTGCTTTTATAAAAAAACAACGAGATGCTAGCTCTGTTATTCGTCTTGGGGTAAAACCGGAAAATGTGGCGGCGAAGCGCCTGTACAAGGCTTGTGGTTTTTCCGAAACGGGTCACCAGGAGCATGGCGAGGATATTATGGAGATACAGCTATAGGAATTCTGATCTTTCGTAAGAACCCTTGACTTGCGTGAACTCGCGCTAAACGCACAGAGGAAGTTCTGGCTACTCACGGCGGAAAATCAGATCCAGGCGAGGTACTCCGCCTCCAAAGGCGGAAAACCAGATCCAGGCCCGGTACTCCGCCTCCAACGGCGGATAAACGACAAGCAACGGCGGATAACCAGATCCAGGCGAGGTACTCCACCCCCAACGGCGGATAAACGACAAGTCACAGCGGAAAATCGACACCCGACGGCGGAAAATCGACACCCGACGGCGGAAAAACGACACCCCACGGCGGAAAACCAGATCCAGGCCGGGTACTCCGCCTCCAACGGCGGATAAACGACAAGTCACGGCGGATAATCGACAAGCAACGGCGGAAAACCAGATCCAGGCCGGGTACTCCGCCTCCAACGGCGGATAAACGACAAGTCACGGCGGATAATCGACAAGCAACGGCGGATAACCAGATCCAGGCGAGGTACTCCACCCCCAACGGCGGATAAACGACAAGTCACAGCGGAAAATCGACACCCGACGGCGGAAAATCGACACCCGACGGCGGAAAAACGACACCCCACGGCGGAAAACCAGATCCAGGCGAGGTACTCCGCCTCCAACGGCGGATATTCGACAAGCAACGGCGGATAATCGACACTCACCGGCGGATATTTGCCCTCAGACAGAGAAAAAAGAGAAGTAGTCCATACCAATCTATTGAATGTATACAAATAGGAGGAAAACGCTATGACATATTCTATCGTTGGTTTTGATCCGGAAACAAAAGAATTAGGCATTGCGGTACAGTCTAAATTTTTAGGCGTGGGTGCTGTTGTACCGTGGGCTAAAGCGGGTGTAGGAGCTGTTGCTACTCAATCCTATGCCAATACAGCATATGGCCCAAAAGGCCTTGAGTTAATGGCAGCCGGCAAGTCAGCAGAAGAAGCAATCATGCTGTTAACAAGTGATGATAACGATCGTGAAATGCGACAAGTTGGACTTGTAGATGCAACAGGTCGCTCCGCAACGTTTACAGGCAAGGAATGCTACGATTGGGCCGGCGGCATAGCGGGAGAAAACTTCGCAGCGCAAGGCAATATTTTAGTAAGTGAAGAAACAGTGCAAGCAATGGCACAAACGTTCACTGCATCAACAGGGACGTTAGCGGAGAGATTGCTTGAAGCACTAGCAGCGGGACAATCCGCTGGTGGCGATAGTCGTGGCATGCAATCTGCTGCGTTGCTTGTTGTGAAAGAAGGTGGCGGCTATGGTGGCTACAACGATAGATTCATTGACCTTCGTGTAGAGGACCACGCGAGCCCTATTGAGGAACTAACGAGATTGTATCGACTGCACCGCTTATATTTCGAACGCACGAGTTCTCCTGAAAATGTAGTATCTATCGAAGGTGAAGTAGAACGTGAAGTGCAAAGTCATCTCAAGCGCCTCGGATACTTAAAGAATGATAGTGACCTACACAAAGCCCTGACCGCCTACATTCATACGGAGAATTTCGAAGAACGTGAGCAAGAACTAGGGAAAATCGACCGTGATGTGCTTGAATATATGAAAACACAAAAAAATAAATAGACTGTAAGTCACAAGATTAAGTTCCTCTTATGGGAAACAGATTAGAAGTGAAAATCTGCTTTTCCATAGGGGGAACTTTTTATATTCAAAAAATTTATTGAAGTTAATGTAGGGTTGAAGAAGTAAGGGCTCATTATGAGCTGCGAAACTTTAGCTAAAGCTGAAAGAAGCATTTGTAACAGTTTAATTATGAGATTGTTCGATAAGTAAGAAAGAATGAACAATTTCGCACTGAGATAATTTTAAAAGAATTGTAGAAGATTAAGAAAAAGGAAAAACACCAAAAAGATTAAAGATGAGACAATCCAAGCATTATATAAAGAAAGTGATTATCTTTTGACATACTCTTCGAGGACGCAGCGCTGAATGATGCCCTTTCTTCAGTAGGGAACTAGCAAACTTACTTTTATATATAACTTCAATATTGAAGTCTCCTAGTTATATGACACGTACAGTATAGGTGAAATATATTACTGGAAAATATTACTCTGGAAAAATAAAACACCAAAAAGTGTGTCTTGTCTAACCCCCCCATCCTGTAAAACAATAATAAAAGACACCATCACCGTAATGGAAGCGATTACATTACACCTAGAAATACCACATAATAGAAAGGTGAAAAAACAATAACTGATTGGGTGCACCAAATCAAAAAACTACAATACCTGAACGTAAGGTAACAATTGTAGCATATTGTCAAATACCTTCCCTTTTGAATATAATACTCTGTACTGTGAGGATTACTATAAGTTGTAAGATATGTTCATGGTCACTAAAAGCGATTAGTTGTATATTTCACCTCAATAGTGTGTTAGTGTTGAGTATGCTTATAGTAATATTTGGTAATACAAGTAGTATGTTGTCGAAAGAAAGGGAGAACACAATGAGCATCTCTTCAAATACGAATACTGATTTTCATACATTAACAAATGTCACTGAATCTAACTTTTTCGCAATCGGAATGTTTAAAGACGGCCAATTTTATGTACAACTTCATGAAGAGGCATTCTCTATGACTTTTACTGAACAAATTGTAATAGCAAACGACATTTTATATCAATCCATCGTAAATAATACAGAATTACTAACATCTTTAAATGTAACGACCAACGATTTGGTTTTGATTAAGTCGGGAGGGACACCTGCTAATTTAGTCTGGAATTTTACCGACCAAATTGGACTCCTAATTTTAAATACAAGATGACCTTCTTATATGAGGAGGTCTACTTATTGAAAAGTAACCATGATAAAGGTGTAACCAGAGAAAGTCGAAATACTCCCCTGATGACCTTTAATTCATAGAGATACAAAACATACTTTTATTTGTCAAAACACTACTTAGTTAGACAAAAAACTTTTATGTTTCTCAACATTACATTAGCTGCTTGTTTATAGAATGAACCTAGCGTTTTGATAGAAGGAAAAATGAAAAGTCTAATGAGACTCTAGCAATTTTCTGTGATACAACCAACAAATAATCCTAAATTAATAGTTATAGAATGGTCTCTTAAGCAGAGTTATTTTCTAACCCAGCAATCTTATTATATAAATATATGAATTATTAATTCATGAGTTCGCAACTAGATATTATTCACCAACAATTATGAAACAATTACTACGCTATTAGTTTTATGTTGAGCATGATATATGTCAAAAAATTAGATACAGCGAAAAAGATGCATATTTTTGCATTCTTTCCCTTTCAAGGAGTGAAGAAAAACATGAACGTATTCAGGGTCACCACGATTGGACGTAAATATGGTGTCTTGTTTTCTATTATGATGTGTGTGTTTTTAGGTGTATTTGCTTTTATAAGCTATACTATCTTAGACTTAATGGATGAATTTGAAGAAGTGGAAGCCAAAAGTGATGCTGCAGTTACTATTACTGAGATAGGGTCAATTTTCAGACAAAAATTCATTCTTACAAATGACTATATGACCAACATAAAAGAAGATACTTTGGAATCTTACGAAGAGTTGGATACGTTATTTGTTGAAAAAGCAGATGCACTCAAGCCTGTTTTAACGCAGGAGCGTGCAAAAAAATTACATACATCAATCATAAGTGTAAACGATGAATTAAATAATACATTTATACATACGATTCAACCAACTATTGATGATACACGGTCTAAAGGTAACTTAATCAGTGTATCTGATCTCATTTACCTACAGAACAAAATAAATGAAGTACGTGATGTAAACGTTATTCTCCTAAATGAGCTGAAGAATATTGTACTTGAAGAACGTAAAGTTATTACAAAAAACATGCAAGAAAAAATAAGAAGTATGCTTGAGACTGCATTTATTGTAATTGCAGCAGCATTTATTGTTTCATTTATTTTACAAATTGTAGTAAGTAGACAAGTAAGCAAACGTTTGAAACAGACGGTTACACTCTGTGATGAATTAGCAAACGGAAACCTTGCAGCAACGAACATAAATACCAAATCAAAAGATGAAGTGGGGCAAATCGCCACTGCTATGAACCAACTGCAAAAAGAGCTTGATGCATCGATTCGTGAGATTATGAATTTATCAAACGATGTAAATCAAATGTCACGAACACTGAGCGAAAATGCGGAAGTAACATCGCAGACTAACATTGAGATTACAGAGTCTATAATGTATGTAGCGACAAGTGCAGATAAACAAAAACTTCTTTCTGAAACAACAAACGAAGCAGTCGAAGATATATCGAGAGAAATTCAAGTTGTCACGGATCGGATTCAAGATGCTAATGAATTAACTGAATCCTCAACATTCCTTGTTTCGGAGGGGACATCACATGTTCGTGATGTTGTTAAACAAATGCAAACTATTAACCAAATGGGTGTAAAATTAAGTAAAGCGATTCAAACATTAAATGGACAGTCTAAAGAGATTCGACAAATCGTTACATTAATTACGGATATT
This sequence comes from Bacillus sp. HMF5848, assembly GCF_003944835.1. Classification (GTDB taxonomy): domain Bacteria; phylum Bacillota; class Bacilli; order Bacillales; family HMF5848; genus HMF5848. The sequence goes on along the minus strand of NZ_RWIV01000001.1, from coordinate 4,182,999 downwards.
TCAGAACAAACAAATTTACTTGCGCTAAATGCCGCTATTGAAGCAGCAAGAGCTGGAGAAAACGGTAAAGGTTTTGGAGTTGTGGCTAGCGAAGTTCGTAAATTAGCCGAGCAAACAGCGCAAGCAGCAGGTAAAATTGCTGACATATTACGTTTGACATATAAAGAAACTGAAGAAGCTGTTGATGTGATGAATGAAAATACAGAAGCAGTAAAAGAAGGTTCTGCACTTGTAAATGAAGTTGGGGTAATCTTTGATCAAATCGCTTCTTCAATTCAACAAGTTAAAGACTCTAATACTTTAGTTACTGAAGCAGTAACAAATACGAATGGCAAAATGGCAATTATGCTGCAGTCAGCTCATGAAATTAACGAGGTTTCCGTTATATCAGCAAGTAATTTAGAGCAAGTAGCAGCGACAACTGAAGAGCAGAATGCGACCATTCAAGAGTTATCAGCATCATCAAATGAGCTGTCTCAAATGGCAGATAGATTAAAACATTCATTTGCAAAATTTAAACTATCAAATGATTAATTGGAAAAGTCTTCTAAAGTAAAACAATCAGGCTGTCGGGACCTCCCTCGACAGCTATTTGTGTTCCAATTTTTTACAACATTCACCACATCTTGTGAAGTGTAGTGAGTACTGATGATTGAGCTCTTTAAAACGATTAGGTTTGAATTGTGGTTTCAGTGTTTCTAGCAATTCTAGTAAAAGCGCGAAAATTATCGTAAAGAAAATATTGACAGTTATGTGAACATAAGGGTAAGATAACTTTGAGAATTTTCTAAAAATATTAAAACCTTTCAGTAACAATGATTCTCAATTAAAATCAACATAATTTGATAACGCTTACAATAATAAAGGGGGGCATAAATTGATATTTTTTTATTTTAATATCCTCGTTACTATCGTTGCAATCTATCTTTTTATAAAAAAGAAGAACTCGCTTTTCTTAATCATGCCATTCGCCGCACTAACTATCTACTTCCTCATCGATGTCGCTATGTTTCCAGCACCGTTTTTCGAAACTCTCAAATTTGTATTCAGCTTGAACTAACTCAAAACACTTAAGTTAAATGACTGCCGAACTATCTATTAGCTCGCACTGATTGCGAGACTCTTAAATGTTTATCCAGCTTGAACGAAAGCTAGTAATTTTAAGGGGGTGATCTATGTATTAAAACGAACCTGCTGTGTGTAGTGGTGTTTTCACGGTCTTATTGAAAAAATCACGGGGGTGAGCTGCTTGAAAAAAATCGAAAAAAGTGTGGCAGACAGCTATTTTAGAGAACGAACACGGAATACTGTCATCTATTTAATTATTTGGTTTATTGTGTCGTTCGGTGTAGCTATGTTTGCGGAATCATTACAATTTTCTATTTTAGGGGGATTTCCGTTTCATTACTTTATGGGGGCTTTTGGCTCTATCGTAACCTTCATTATTTTATTATTTGTAAACGCTATTCTGTCAGATCAAATTGATAAAAAGTACGGCATAGATGAAGCTAGAAATGAGCAGGTTAGCCAGGGGAAAGTACTAGATCATTAAAATACTAGATAAGAAAATTGGGGGAAATCCTAACATAAAGGGGGATGGAAATGGACGGACAATTTTTGGTCTCATTATCCATTATTTTATTAACGTTTGCACTTTATATCGGTATTGCAATTTATAACAAAGCAAAAGCAACATCGGATTTCTACGTTGCATCTCGTGGGGTACCACCTGTATGGAATGGGATGGCAATTGGTGCAGACTGGATGAGTGCTGCATCGTTTATCGGTTTAGCCGGTACTGTTATGCTTCTCGGCTACGACGGCCTCGGGTACATAATGGGTTGGACGGGAGGTTACCTACTCTTAACGTTCTTACTTGCACCACAGCTACGGAAATACGGTCGTTATACAGTTCCTGAATTTATCGGGGACCGTTTTGAAAGTCATACTGCACGCGTAATTGCGGCCGTTTGTACGATTATTATCAGTTTCACATATTCAATCGGTCAATTATCAGGTTCAGGGGTTGTTATCGGGCGCTTATTTGAGGTCGATGCAGCGATCGGTACAATGATTGGGGTAGTGCTTATTGCCTTCTACGCTGGTTTCGGTGGAATGAAGGGAATCACGTGGACACAGGTTGCCCAATATATCATTCTCATTATTGCTTACTTAATACCCGTTATTTTCATGTCGATGCAAATTACAGGGAACCCTGTACCATGGGTATCTTACGGGGGAATTGTAGAAAAGCTTGGTGAGATAGACCGTGAACTAGGTATCTCTGAATACTTTGCACCGTTCACAAACGGTACGAAGTGGCAATTTTTAGCGCTAATGTTTACGTTAATGGCTGGTACAGCAGGTTTGCCACACGTTATCGTGCGCTTTTATACAGTATCAACGATGAAGGCTGCCCGCTGGTCTGGTGCGTGGGCGTTATTATTCATCGGGCTATTATACTTATCAGCTCCGGCGTATGCTGCATTTTCACGTTACATCATCATGAAAAATGTGGTGGGCCAAAAGATTAGTGAATTGCCAGCTTGGACCACGTCATGGATTCAAACTGGGAAACTATCAATTGCTGATGGCAATGGCGATGGTATTCTTCAGTGGAGTGAGCTCGTTATTAACAGAGATATCGTCGTTATGGCAACACCGGAAATTGCGAATCTTGGTATGTTTGTTATCGGTTTAGTTGCAGCCGGTGCGATGGCCGCCGCCTTATCAACAGCTGGTGGATTAATGATCGCCATCTCATCTTCATTTGCACATGATATTTACTATCGTGTATTAAAACCAAATGCCACGGAACAAAATCGTTTAAACGTGGCACGTCTTACAATCGTGCTTGCAACAGTGCTTGCCGGTGTAACAGCATTAAACCCACCGGGAGCAATTACGCAAATTGTAGCCTGGGCGTTTGCTCTTGCATCCGGAACGTTCTTCCCAGCCCTCGTACTTGGTGTATGGTGGAAACGCGCTAACTCCAAAGGGGTTATTGCTGGATTAGTAGTAGGTCTACTTGTCACGCTAGCGTACATTTACGCAGCGAAGTGGGGCGGCTTCACAATCGCAGGCATCATTGATACAGGTGCCGGTGTATTCGGAGCAGCAGCGGGCTTCATTGCAAATATAGTAGTTTCATTGATGACAAAGGCTCCATCACAAAAAATACAAGAAGAGGTTATGGACCTTCGTTACCCAGAACAAATGTCATACAAAGATGGCGAAGTGTGGATGGATTAACAATACTAGTGGCACCATGCCTGTAGCCTCTGTGGCTGCAGGCCTTTGGCAGTTAGGGGACGGTTCTCCTGCTTCCTTCGAATACCGAAGGAAGCGGGAGAACCGTCCCCATGCACTCAAATTAAATAACAAGGATGATGAAACATGCTACAAGACCACCCGATTTTTAGCGGAGCCACCGAGCTTCTGTCCATGTGCGAAAAAAAATCGTACAACAAGCACGATATTATTTTTCAAAAAAACCAAGCACGCCCCGGTTTGATGTTAATTACCGCTGGAGTTGCTGAAGTGTATATTAGCAGCGATGATCGTCGCGTCGAAGAGGTGCTTGAGGTCGTACAGCCCGGGGAACTCTTTGGGTTTTCTAGTCTTGCCAGCTTTCTTGGCGCGTCTCCATATGATGGGCCCGAGCAGCTGGTAGAGGTGCGAGCAATCGAGCAGGTGGATGCGCTTCTCATCCCATTTGATGTGCTAACGAAGCGTTGGGATGATCCAAACGTTCATGATTACTTGCTTCAGCAAATCTCTGTGCGCCTGCGAGATATTTACACATCGCTGGCCGAGCAGGTGAAGCTTGCGCGCCACTATGGGGAAAGCAAGGCGATAGTGACGCGTGTGCAAGATATTATGACCGATACAACAATCCAGGCCGAAGCTACGACAACAATCCGCAGCATCGCAGCGCTGATGGCCAAGCACCGAGTGAGCTCAATTCTCATATCGCAGCAAGGACAGCTACAAGGCATTATTACCGAACGGGACCTTGTAAACCGCGTATTGGCAGCGGGATACTCATATGACGAGCCTGCCGTCCATATAATGACTGTAAACCCTATCACAATCTCGCGCTTCGCTTACTTTTATGATGCGCTCTCAACCTTTTTACAGCATAACATTAAGCATCTCCCCGTTGTTGAAAACGATAGACTAGTTGGAATCGTAAGTCTGTCCGATTTGCTTCGTAAAAAAAATGAAAATATGATTCGCACCCTGCAGCAAGTGGACAATGCTAATCACGAACTCCTACCACGAATGAAATCAGCGATGTACGATGTGTTAGCTAATTTAATGCATGACAAAGTGCCTGTTGCACAAGTTCTTACTATTATGACAGATTTATATGATCGTCTTGTAAAGCGCTGTGTGCAGCTTGCTGTGGAGGAACTTGGTTCACCACCTTCAGCCTTTAGCTTTTACGTAATGGGCTCGAGTGGTCGTAGAGAGCAATTTCTACTCACAGACCAAGATCACTTTCTCGTGTACGAGCAAGATCACCCTTATTTTTCAAAGCTTGGTGAAAAAATAGTGAAGAATATGGAGCGGGCAGGCTATGCGCGCTGTAAAGGAGATATGATGGCGAGTAATCCGCAGTGGCGCGGCACGATACAGCAGTGGCGAGATCGCTTGCGTCAGTGGTCGATTCAATCAACAAATGAAAATCTACTATTAGCGCAAAACTTTTTTTCCTATCGAAAGCTATACGGGGATGAAGAAGTACACGAAACCTTTGAGGACGGTATTCGCGAGCTTTTGGACCGCTCAAAAATCTTCTTATATCGTCTTGCCCAGCTAGAAAAAGAGCATCCCGTTCCGACGCTTGACCAACCGATTCGCTCGTTGTTTCGCTTAGATCGTAAATCGATTGATATGAAAAAAGAAATATTATTTCCGTACCACCATAGTCTACAAATATTATCGTTAGTCCATCGTATTATTTCTGGCACACCGCAAGAGCGAATTCAACAGCTTGCTAACAAAGGAGTGCTAGAAGCCGACTTTATTAAGGATATAACGACGGCTATTGACGAAGTGATGACAGTCTATGTAACGAGAAAGTGGCAGCAGCACACAAGACAGGAACAGTCATCATCCATTTTAATGTTTACACATATGACGTCTCGGGAAAAAGAAGAGTTAATTCTTAGCCTAAAGTCAATTCGCGAACTACAAGGTCTTTTATACTCAAATTTCAGCCTGTGATGTAAAGTGTGAATGTTAGCAAGTTAAATATTACGTCACAATGGGCCTTAGGCTTGTACAATTGCAAACTTTAAAAATTATGATGACGCGGAACGACTAAATTTTACAGGAGGTGTCCATGTTGTTTTTTCTAAGGAAGCCTTTTTCGATGAACATAAACGAGGAAATCCCACTTTCGACACCGATTGAAGATGTATCGTTTACTGTGTTCGATACAGAAACAACGGGCTTCCAAGTAACGGGAGTAGACCGTTTAATTGAGATTGGAGCTGTTCATGTGAAGGGACTCGAGGTGAAAGAGCAAGACATTTTTCAAACGTATGTCAACCCAGACCGCGACCTTCCACCATTCATAACAGATTTAACAGGGATTACCGAAAACACGATAAGTAAAGCACCACACTCACTCGATGCGATATCAAGCTTTTTTTCATTCATGGAGAATCATAACAGTAATTGTATGGTGGGCCATTATATATCCTTTGATATGCTTGTTTTAAAAAGTGAGCTAAAGCGCAATAAACTTCACTTGAAGAAGCAACCTACGATTGACACACTCGATGTAATAAACTTCATCGCTCCAACATATGACACGCAAATTCGTGACCTCGAGCGCTATGCGATGGCATTTGGCACGCGTATTTACGGGCGCCACAATGCACTAGGAGACGCTCTTACAACAGCCTTTCTATTTGTCGAGCTACTCTCGCAATCTATCAGCCGTGGCTCAAAAACGTGGGGAGACTTGCTAAAGTCAACAGACAATGAAACACGGCAAACATATTAAAAGCATCGGAATCTCATCCGATGCTTTTTACGTGATCCATTTGATTAGGTGTTACATGTTAGGTAAATAGTGTTCGGCCGATGCCTGTGTGGGCTATTCCACTACAAACGGCGGAAATGCCTATAATTTGTTACACTACAAACGCGGAAATGCCTATATAATTTGTTACACTACAAATGGCGGAAATGCCTGTATAACTTATTCCACTGCAAACTCCACGGATGCCTTCGCATCTGGCCATGCATCATCAACAAGCCAGAATTCAATCTTATAGTTACCAGGCTCTAATCCCTCGCTAGGAGCCCCAAGATCTCCATTTCCATCTGGAACAGTCGCTTCCATCAGAAACTCTTCCCCTTGTTTCAGCTTAATTTCCTCCATGACTTGAATAAATGACTTATCCATCGAATAGGTGTAAATGTGCTCGCCATCTTTATAGAGCTTATACTCAAAGCGTTGTCCACTTGTAAACGTTAATGTTTGCTCTTGTTCAGTTTGATTTTTCACCTTGAAAAAGAATGTATACGTTCCATCGCCAGTTTCTTCATACGTTAAGCTTGGTTCTAATGTACCGGCCACAATGCCACCACCATCGTTAGATTCATCATCGTTAGGAGTTGGTTCACTTGTCGTTGTGGAGCATCCTGCTATCGCAAATAGCGCTACTGCCATCATAATAAATAACTTCTTCATGTTTGTCAGTCCCTTCGGTAATTGTGTGATGTCATACTTATATTTCCGTGTGTCTTAATATTTTTAAAAGGTATATAACTGTTATTCCCGCGCCGGCTGCGGTTTCAAACTATTTGACGAGTATAATCTCATTTTGTTACAACTATTTCACATTTTTCTCACATGGTAAAAAAACAACAACATGTCAGTCGAACAATAAGATGACGATTTGACGTGTTATAGGCACTAACTTGTCCTAAGTAATGTCGAAACGACGGAGGGGGAAGATTACTGTTTGCCAATTCGCGCTGTATTTTTACAATGTGCTTCGTTGTAAAAATGACTATCATAATCACTATTTCTTAAAAATATGCTTCTTCGATGAAAAATTTTATCTTCTCGCTTAGGCTAAACAGTTTTTACCGTTCATATCGATAAAAAGTCATAGGTAAAGGCTTTTTTACCTAGTTAAAGCTTGTTTTTTTTAGAATTTTACAAAAAAAAGTGACGAAACCCTTGTCCCGATTGGCTTTAACAGGCATATATTGTTATCCAAGCTAATAAAATGGTTACAAACCTGTCAAAGAGAGTGTTTGAGGTGAGGGATCGTTGAAATGTTTTCGAAGATATAACATAGATACTATTTGAATATGACCTGTAAAAAAGCACTTCTTCGTTGCAGCCCTTATGCGAGTCTCATTTCACACTTCTCACATCCAACTTAGGGAGGGCGAGTGGTGTGCACGATTACATCAAAGAGAGAACTATCAAGATTGGAAGGTATATCGTGGAGACGAAAAAAACCGTTCGTGTTATTGCGAAAGAATTTGGCGTTTCCAAAAGTACTGTCCACAAAGATTTAACCGAGAGACTGCCGGAAATTAATCCTGAATTAGCGAATGAAGTAAAAGAAATCCTCGATTATCATAAATCCATTCGCCACTTGCGTGGAGGCGAAGCCACAAAGGCAAAGTATAAAAAGGAGGAAGAGCCGGTAAGCTAAGGCAGGTTAGTACACAAAAGTGGAATTCTGTTCGAGGTGCTTACGCGTGGCGTCTCGAACAGAAACATAATGGTAGGTAATGTGAATCGACATCATCCGACTTTTTTTGTAAAAAATTTTATGGGATTATGCAGAATTTGTCTAATATATGGTAGAATATATAATTAGGATTAGTATGTACGTTTTGTACGAATAGCAAGGAGGAGCTAGTCGGATGTATGCAAGGGACATAGGGATTGACTTAGGTACCGCAAACGTGCTCATACACGTTAAAGGAAAAGGAATTGTACTAAACGAACCATCAGTTGTAGCGATAGATAATCATACGGGAAGAGTGCTCGCTGTCGGTGAAGAAGCACGACGTATGGTCGGCCGGACACCAGGAAATATAGTAGCAATTCGTCCCCTTAAGGATGGGGTCATTGCTGACTTTGATGTAACAGAAGCAATGCTAAAGCATTTTATTAACAAATTAAATGTAAAAGGCTTCTTATCCAAGCCACGCATGCTTGTATGCTGTCCGACTAATATCACTGCTGTTGAAAAGAAAGCTATTAAAGAAGCAGCCGAAAAAAGTGGTGGCAAAAATGTCATGCTGGAGGAAGAACCAAAGGTTGCTGCAATTGGTGCAGGAATGGATATTTTCCAACCAAGCGGTAACATGGTAGTCGACATTGGTGGAGGAACAACAGATGTCGCTGTCCTATCAATGGGCGATATCGTAACAGCCTCATCTATAAAAATGGCTGGTGACAAGTTTGACAACGAAATCATTCAGTACATAAAACGCGAGTACAAGCTATTAATCGGTGAAAGAACCGGTGAAGACATTAAAGTCAAAGTAGCAACAGTATTCCCTGGCTCACGAAACGAAGAAATCGACATTCGTGGTCGTGACATGGTTAGTGGTTTACCACGCACCATCACGGTAAAATCAACCGAAATCGAAGAAGCCCTTCGCGAATCAATCTATACGATTGTACAAACATCGAAGAGCGTCCTAGAAAGAACACCACCAGAACTATCAGCCGATATTATCGATCGCGGCGTAATCTTAACAGGCGGTGGCGCACTATTGCACGGATTAGACATGCTATTAGCTGAAGAATTAAAGGTTCCTGTTCTAATTGCCGAAAATCCTATGGAATGTGTAGCAATAGGCACAGGCATCATGCTTGAAAACCTAGACAAGCTTCCACGTAGAAAATTTTCATAATAATATACGCACGAACTTATACGATATACGCAAAAACTTATACGCGCGAACTTGAAAACTCGGTCACAAACTGTGGCCGAGTTTTTTTGTGTTGCTGTTACTTGGAAGTGACGAGTTCGCACTCAATTACACCCATAAAAGAGGGATTTCACGTCGGGAATATGGCAACTTGGTGAACATCGACACGGAAGTGGTAGATAATCGACATGAGAGTGGTAGAAATTCGACACGGGAGTGGTAGATAATCGACATAGAAGTGGTAGATAATCGACACGGGAGTGGTAGAAAAGAGACATGCGACCGGAAGAAAAGCGAAAACCAGGCGCCGGCAGAAACCAAAATCCAATGGTCACGCCCCAAGCGGCGGATAATCGACACGCCACCGCGGATAAACGACAGATTACGGCGGATAACCGACACCGCACGGCGGAAAACCAGCCCCCCGCAGCCGCACCCCCACCCCACCGCGGATAAACGACACCCCACGGCGGATAAACGACAGGTTACAGCGGATAAACGACACCGCACGGCGGAAAACCAGATCCCCGCAGCCGCACCCCCACTCCACGGCGGATAATCGACACTCCACGGCGGATAAACGACAAGCGACCGCGGATAATCGACACCGCACGGCGGATAACCGACACCGCACGGCGGAAAACCAGCCCCCGCAGCCGCACCCCCACTCCACGGCGGATAATCGACAAGTCACGGCGGATAACCGACACCGCACCGCGGATAATCAACATATCACCGTGGATAACCACGCCCTCCCAGTGAAAAGCCAACACAACAAGGCTGAAAACCAGACCCCGGCGTTACGCACTCGCTCTAAAGCGGATATTAGACAAGTGATCGTAAAACTGGAAATCCAGTCCCTGTGGGTTACGGGTTATCCTCACACCTCACGTCATAGGTCGGATTCCTAACCCCAACCAGCGTCAGCAATGCACCACTTCTAAGGAACCCGCTATATCCCTCGCATCCACCTCGCATCCATTATCTCTTAAACAGTGTTTTATATTAATCTCCCGAACCGTAATAAAAGACACCCCGAAACACCAAATACAAAAATATCCAACTATGTAAAGAAATTATGCCACTATTTGCATAATAAACTCCATTCTTTCCGCGGCAAATATCCATTATCGTAAGAATGAAAACCCTTACATAAATTAGAAGGAGGAACTATGAGTTGAGGACTAAAAAATACGTATCTTTTCTATTAATGTGTTTACTAGTGTTTCAACCGGTCGCACCGCTATTTAACAACATCACAGCTGCCGCCGAACTAAACACAAATACCCCTACACAACCGATTCTTGATTTTACAGTCAGCAAAGCTCGTTACAATCCTGGCGAACAGGTTGAGATGACACTTGCTTTCAATCAAGACGTAGAGTGGACTGACAAATTGAAAGTGGAGGTCTACCACCTTAATCAAAAGATTGCAGAGGGAGTTAAACCTATCTCAATGTTTACAGAGGGGTCAAATCAACTCCAACTTACGTGGGTGCCACCCGTTACCGATTTTCGTGGCTACCTTGTAAAAGCATTCATCGAAGGGCAGCCAGCTCAATACAAAACAATTGCTATCGATGTATCGAGTGATTGGACTCGCTTTCCGCGTTACGGGTACACAACGGAATTCCCACAAGAAACACAAGCAGAGAGTGATAAGAAATTCCAAGAGTTGTCACAGCAATATTACTTAAATGGATATCAGTTTTATGACTGGATGTGGCGCCATGATGTGTCTGTGTACTCTGAAGTAGATGAGAATGGTAAGCCAATCTTAGACGAGAATGGTAATTTCATAGCGGCTCCGATTGACGAAAATACCGCTTATGACGACTTGTTAGGGAGAGAACTGTTTCCGTTAACAGTTAAGCAACAAATTGAAGCGGCACAGAAGTTTGGTTCTGCTGCGATGGCGTATGAGATGAATTATGCCGCGCGCGAGAATTATGAGGATTATGGTGTGAAAAAGGAATGGGGATTATTTAGACACAATGCTACGTTCCCAGACCCTGATCCACAGAAATATCAAGAAGGCTTCTTCTTTGATTGGGTCGATCCGCCAACAGCTCTTTATTTGCAAGATCCAGGTAACCCGGAGTGGCAACAATATATTTCAGAAGAGTTTGTTCGGGCAGTCAATGATTTTGGCTTTGATGGTATCCATCTTGACCAATGGGGCTGGCATGATAATGACTACTTATACGATTATTTTGGAGAAAAACGTTATTTTTCATTAGATTATGACTCGTTAATTAATGCAGTAAAAGATTCGTTATTAGCAAACAGCACAGAGAAAAACTTTGTTACGTTCAATATGGTGGGAGGCAACGGAGGTTATAGTGCGGTGCCAGACCCTAACACGAAAACAGATTTCGATTACAGCGAAATCTGGCAAGACAAAGACAATTACCGAGATTTAAAACAAGTTATCAATGACACTCGCAGTAAAAACGGAAACAAAGCGATGGTCATCGCGGCATACATGAACTACAAGCAAGCAGCGGGCGATCACTATGAAGCAGCTGATGTTGAAAATGTACCGGTTGCTCCAATTGTGATGCAGTCAAGACTAGGCCAGATTCCAGGCTGGGTTGGTGATTTTGGTAAAAAAGACGAAGATAAAATCATCTGGACAGTAAATGTCCCGCAAGCCGGCACGTATGATTTAACACTACGCTATGGTCATGGCAATGACGGAGGACATCCAGAAGGCCGATTGACGGTAAACAACGAGGAAGTAGCTTCACAAATTTCTTTTTCAGAAAAAACTGGCTGGGGGAACCCAATAGCTACTGCAACGACTCAAGTAGAGCTTCAAGCTGGCAAGAATACCGTTATGCTGCAGCTTAACTCGAACAATCTATGGTTAAATGTTGATAGTTTGGAAGTAGCGAACGAAACATCAGTATATGAATATGAAGCTGAATATGCTGATTTAATTAGCTGTAAAGTGGATAAGTTCGGTCATGTTTACTACTTTGAAACAAAAGGCGATTACGTACAATTTGATGTATATGCGCCAGAAGCTGGTTCATATCCAATATCGTTCAATTACGGAATCGAACAAACGGACATTACGCGTCATTTATTTGTGAATGACCAGTCGATAACAGAGCTATCTTTCCCAACAACAGGGGGCTGGGAGTCGTTTGTTGAAGGCGGTCAAGAGATAGTCACTCTTAATGAAGGGCACAACACCATTACATTGAGAGCAACGGCAAACGATACCGGCATGAAGCTTGATTATTTACGTGTAGGTGACAAGCGTTATGAAGCTGAAAAAGCAACATTAGACTGGGATTCACCAGTAGCATCACAAATTCAAATCGAGCCTGGTCAAACAGAAGCCGGCTTTGTTGAAAATCTAAACACAGGTGCCGATTCGGTTACATTTGATGTGTACGCAGAAGAAACAGGCACGCAGGCAGCACACCTATTCTATGCAACATCTAATAATCCGACAGCTGCTGTGAGTGTAAATGATACGATTTCACAACATGTCAACATCACTTCATCAGGACATTGGGCATTTGAAGACGGTTGGCAAACAGAACTGGTACCATTACCGCTTGTAGAAGGTAACAACGATGTAAGAGTTCAGCTAACAAGTGACAACGCGTACCTTGACCTTGATGGCTTATACGTTGGGGAAAAGACAATCACTCAAGACGTTTACGGCGCTACTGCTGGTGGCAATGTGAAGATAAATGGTGAGAAGACTGATGACTTTAATGGTGCTGCTGGTAACTATGTTGAATTCACAGTTAACAGTACGGATGGCGGAATGTATGATGCATTTTTCTCTTACCGCACAGGTACAAGTGATACATCAGGTACCATAACAGTAAACAGCGAAGAGCAAGGCACTGTTATTTTTAAAAATAACGGCTGGGCTGATGGAAACTGGTGGGGGCTTGCTCGCACAAATGTTATCCTTCAACCTGGTGAAAACAAAATTCGCCTGTCTGTCGCAAGTGAAAGCACATATTTAAATTTGCATGGCCTTGAATTATGGCAAGGTACAATGTATGAAGCAGAAGAGGCTCAAACAGTTGGTGTCAATGTAACGGCAAACTCACATATTGGCGATTTTAACAATCCAAAAGGTGATAGTGTCACGTTTAACGTACAGTCTGCTGAAGGTGGGCTACAAGACGTTACCATTACGTACCAAACTACAAACGATGAAGCATATCAAGTAATCATCAACAACGAGTTATACGCTGAACCAATTACATTATCCGCTTCTTCGAACGAGTGGGCACAACAAGTGATCACGCTTCCTGTACAAGTAGGTGATAATACAATCACATTAATGCCTTACACAACGGGTACTTTACTGCTAGATAATGTTTCGCTAGATGATACAGTATTTGAAGCAGAAACCGGTGTGTTAACAGGAAAGGCCTCCCTAGGTTCGGCAAATTCTGTTCGAGGATATGCCTATAACTTTGGGCAAGAAGGAGACTATTTAACTTTTACAATAAAAGGTATTGAACAAGCAGGTGAACTTCCACTCACTATCACTTATAAAAATAGTGAAGCTAGCACAACTCGCGCCATTAAAATCAATGGCAAAAAAGCAGGCGCCCTAGACTTCCCAGTCGTGGAGGATTGGAGCACTGTTACGCTGCCGGTATACGTAGCAGAAGGCACAAACGAGATTACGATTTTAACAGAAGACGCATCAGATATTCGCATGGCAGTTGACAAAATAGAACTAGCTGGCTTCACGAAACAAGCTGAAGAAGCAGACACTGGCTGGAAAGCTGTCGCACCGAAACAAGGAAGTGTCAACGTAGAGCTTGGCAAAACAGATAACCATGGTCATACAGGACAATTTGTTACATTCGATGTACATGCAAAAGAAGACGCAGACTCTATCATTTTTAAATATCGTACAGGTAACAACCCAAGCTTCGATATTTATGTAGATGATGTGCTTATTGCTGACAATGCTATTTTTGGTGCTACACCAAACGGTTGGGATGGAAGTATTGCTGAAAAAGAAGTAAAGGCAAACCTATCAGCTGGCGCTCACACAATTAAGCTAGAGATGGTAACGGAAGGCCAGTATATTAACATAGATAGTATTCTAGTAGCGAATGAAGAATATGAAGTTGAAGATGCTGCGGCAATCTCTAGTGATATCAGTGTATCAACGGGACATGTATTTGACTTTAAAGATGAAGGTGACTTTATTACGTTCCATGTGTTCGCCGAGCAAGCTGGTGACTATGACGTAGAGTGGAACTATAACAATGATTCACAATCGATGCGCCCAGCAACACGCGCAGTTTATGTAAATGACGTAAAAGTAGCAGACCTTACATTTGAATACTCAAATGATTGGTTATCACATGTTCAGCCTGGAGTATCGTTACAAGAAGGCTGGAACACGATCACAATTCGTGTGGAAAACATCGATGATGACGGTGTGAAATTTGATTTCCTACGAGTTGGCGACAAAGCATATCATGCTGAAAAAGCTGATTTCACAGCGCCAATGGTAATTTTTAAAGACTTAATCACAAACTTTGGTCACCTTGGTGATGAAGTAACATTTACAATCGATATTGAAGAGCCAGGTGAAACATCCCTTATTTTCACATATGCAAATGAAGGGCCAGCAGCCTCACGTTCTCTATATATCGACGGTGAACAAGTAATGAACCCTGACGGCAAACCATTAAAAATGTGGTTCAACGGGACAGGTGATTTAGATAAGTATAATGAAGATGCGTATTACATTGCTTCTTATTTATCAGGTGGCGAGCATGACGTTACCCTTAAATATGAAAACGATGATAAAGGTTCCATTAATCTTCGTCGCTTAACGGTCGGTTTCTTCGATGAGCCATCTGTACGCTTAATGGATGCTGGCTTAGCAGCGTTAGGCGCAACCCACATCGAGTTAGGAACAGCAGAAGACTTGGCAGAAGGACCAAACATGCTAGCGCATGAATATTATCCAAACCGTAGTAAAAAAATGAAGGAATCTACTAAAGCAGCGATGCAGCAATACTATAAGTTCTTCGCCGCTTATGAAAATGTATTGTTTGATAGCGTGGAAGACGAATCTGTTCAAGTAACAGTGACAGACAACAATCAAACGCTAGCTACAAGCAAGGACGGTACGAAAAACAAACTATGGACAGTTGCTCGTAAAAATACGGACAATCCAGGCTTTGAACAGTATGATGTGCTTCACCTTATCAATCTATTAAATAATGACGAAAACTGGAGAAATGCTGCTAACGAACCGGAATTATTGACGAATTTAACAGTTTCATATCCGGTCGGAATCACACAAGCTGATGCACCTAACTTAAAGGTATACGTTGCTTCACCTGATGAACGTGAAGGAACAATGCAAGAAGTCGACTTTGAATGGAATAATACATCACTCGAAATTTCCGTTCCAAGTTTACAGTACTGGTCTATGATTTTAATAGACAAAGATCCAGTAACGCCAACTGTTGAGTCGTTATTTGTTGGAGATGTTCCGAATTTAACTGTTGATGTTATTACACCTGATAGTGAAGTAGTAACAGGTACAGCGCCAGCTGGGTACACTGTTACGGTTATGGCAGATGGCACAGTTCTTGGCACAGGTGTAGTAGGAGAAGATAATCGTTTTACAGTGGAAATTCCGTCTCAACCAGTTGATACGAAATTAACGATTTCACTAGCTGATGAGATGGGCGAAGCGATCGAAGACCAAGAAGTGAATGTAACGGATAAAGCACCGATAGACGAGTGCTTTATCGCGACAGCAGCATACGGTACAAAATTCACCCCTGCTGTAACGTTGCTACGTCACTTTAGAGATGATTTCTTATTAACAAGCGCAGTCGGAACGAGATTCGTAGAGTTTTATTACGAGCACTCACCAAAGATCGCAGCCTTTATCGCTGATAGCGGTACGTTAAAGACGCTAGTGCGTGCTATGCTAATGCCAGCCGTCGGCGTCGTGTATATGGTGTATCATCCGATGCTGCTTATACTTGTAAGTATGGGTGCGGTGTCTATGATTTGGATGTATAGAAAAAAACGTGCACAGCGTGTAATACAATAATTTTAATGGGAGTAACCTCGAGAAAAGCGGGGTTACTCCTTTTTTTTATATGGAAAGTGTGGGGCTATCTTAGTTTAGGGGAGTGTTAGTGATGGCGCGAATAACAGCCCTCTTAAGCGGGGAATGGGCGGAGCGGAAAGAGAGCGGGAATCAAATTAGCGGGGAATACGCGGGGGGATGAGCGGAAAATGAGCGGGAAATGGGGGGATTGGGTGGGGGACATGCGGAAAATATGGCAACTTGGTGAACATCGACACGGAAGTGGTAGATAATCGACATGCAACCGGTAGAAATTCGACACGGAAGTGGTAGATAATCGACACACAACCGGTAGATAATCGACACCAAAGTGGTAGAATAACAAAACCACGCGCGAGCAGAAACCAAAATCCAATGGTCACGCCCAAGTGGCGGATAACCGACAAGCGACGGCGGATAAACGACAAGCGACGGCGGATAATCGACAAGTCACGGCGAATAATCGACACCGGACGGCGGAAACCCAGACCCGAGCAGCCGCAGACCCACCCCGCGGCGGATAATCGACAACCCGCGGCGGATAACCGACAAGTCACGGCGGATAACCGACAAGTCACGGCGGATAATCGACACCGGACGGCGGAAAACCAGACCCGAGCAGCCGCAGACCCACCCCGCGGCGGATAACCGACACCGGACGGCGGAAACCCAGACCCGAGCAGCCGCGCACGCACGTCACGGCGGATAACCGACACCCCACGGCGGATAACCGACAACCCATCGCGGATAAAAGTAATCAGCCAGTCACGCAACTAGTAACAGTGACACCAAAGTAGAAATCGTTGATCCGGACAGAGATATCACTGACTATGAACAAAGTATCCACAAATCACAGGCTCACACTTGTTAGGCCGATATCTCCTTCCCGCCCTACCCTTAATCAAAATTAACTATCCAACTACACGCGTCCATCTCATCAATTTTTACGGTAACAACACTCCACCACACCTCAAAAAAAGTGCAAAAAATTACGCGAATAATAACATAAGACACCTTTTTCGCCCCTGCCCAACTACTTCCATCTCTAACATATAAAAATAAGACACCAACGCCTTAATGTAAGCGGTTACCCAAAACGACAAAAAAACAGATAATGAGAACGTAAACAAAACCAAATCAAAGAAGTAGGGGGTACACAAAATGAAACTTTGGAAATCAGTGATGGCCGGCGTTTCCATTACGGCTCTATTATTAGCAAGTGCTTGCTCTGGTGGTTCAAGTGGATCAACGGAAACAGCTAGTGGAGGAACTAGCTCGGACGGAGCAGCTGCAAAAAATAAAGTAACAATCGAATATTGGCACACGTACAGTGACCAAGAAGAAAAAGTATTAAATGAAAAAATTAAACCATTATTTGAAGAAGAGCATCCTGAAATTAACTTGAAGCTAACTCGTATGCCATACGAAGGATTAAAGCAACAAGTAATCGCAGGTGTATCAGGTGATGCAGCACCAGACTTAATGCGTATGGATATCATTTGGGTTCCGGAATTCGCAAAAATGGGTGCATTAAAAGAAGTAAGTTCAATGGAAGGCTTTGAAGGTGTAAAGAACAGCTTATTCGAAGCACCAATGGCAACAAACCAGTTCGAAGGAAAGTACTACGGGCTACCAGTTAACACAAATACAAAAGTAGCAATCTATAACAAATCATTAATGGATAAGGCTGGTATCACAGAAGCTCCAAAAACAATGGACGAGTTAGCAGAAGCAGCACGTAAAGCAAACGCTGCAGGCGCTAAAGGCGGAATTGGTATCAGTGGTGCGTTCTCATGGGCATGGTTACCATACTTCTGGAGCTTAGGTGGTCAATTAACAAATGATGACTACACTCAATTTGATGGATACCTAAACAGTGAAGCAAGTATCGCGGCAGTTCAGCAAATTGCTGACTGGCATAACGAAGGCTTAGTAGCACCAACAATTTTAGGTGGAGAGCCTGGTTCATGGGATGGTATGAAAAATAATGAATATTTAATGATTGATGACGGCCCTTGGTTCTATAGCGTTCTTATGAATGAAGAAGGTAGTGAATTCAAGCCATTAGATCAAACTGTAAAAGCATTAGTGCCAGCTGGTGACGGTGGTAGCCGTTCTGTAATTGGTGGAGAAAACCTTGTTATGTTCGCAAACTCTAAGCATCCAGAAGAAGCTTGGACATTTGCTAAATGGATGATGACAGAAGAGCCACAAAAGATTATGTCTGAATTAGGATTAATCCCAACTAACAAAGTAGCAGCTAACGATCCAGCATTCGTAGACGGTCCATTCGTTAAAGAATACGTTCAACAGTTAGAAACAGCATTACCACGTACTCCAATTCCACAATGGTCAGAGTTTGAAGGAATCATCAACTTAAACTTTGAAAAAGTCATTCGTGGCGAAATGTCAGCAAAAGAAGCACTTGAAGATGCAACATTGAAGGCAGAAGCTTTATTAAAATAAGGAAACTTAACCTTACACTGATATACTTCACTGAGTCTCTCAGTGAAGTATATTCATTAAAGCCTCTATGTCAGCCCTTCAAAACCAAACATGGATGATAATCCACTATAAAAACTCTTCACGAACTATTTTACAAAATCAGTATGATTGTCTGAAAGGAGGACCTGCTCATGAATCCAAATCCATCGACTAATAACATGATCCAAATTGATGAACCTACTTTTAAACAACGCTTTAAAAAAGGTACAAAGCAATGGATAGATGTATTTCCTTTTATCATTTTAGGGTTAATTGGAGCGAGTGTCTTTGTTGTTTACCCGCTAGTAAAGGGAGTTATTATGAGCTTCCAAGACTATAACATTATGCCAGGTGCTGAAAGTCCGTTTGTTGGATTTGAAAATTATATGAAAGCATTTAGTGATGAAAAATTCCGTTATGCGGTCCGAAATACATTTTTAAATACGGTCGTTACCGTGCCGATAAACTGGTTTTTAGGTCTATTTTTCGCCGTTTTAATCAACTTACAATTCATTAAATTTAAAGTAACATTCCGGACTTTATACTATTTACCGATTATTACATCATGGATCGTAGTTGCATTCTTATTCCGTTACTTATTCGCTGATGGCGACAGTGGTCTTATCAACTATATTCTAGTTAACGCTGGTCTTATTGACCAACCGATTAGCTGGTTACAAAATCAATGGACAGCCATGATTGTTATTTGGGTATTCCACATTTGGAAAACCGTAGGGTGGGCCGTTGTTATTTACTTAGCGGCACTTCAAGGGATTCCAAAGGATTTATATGAAGCAGCAAGCATTGATGGGGCAGATGGTATTAAGTCATTTATGCACATTACAATCCCAATGCTTAAACCAATTACTGCTTTTGTCATCATCAACCTTGTTATGGGAGCATTCAACATCTTCCCACAAGTATACTTCATTACTAATGGTGGGCCGATGGGACAAACAGAAGTATTACAGAGCATGATTTATAAAGAAGCATTTAACAACTTTAACTTTGGGTATTCATCAGCACTAGGGGTTATGATGGGTCTCACCATTTTCATAATTACGTGGACTCAACAAAAAAATATCGGAAAGCAGCGCATGCTATAACACATTACTTCTCCAAAAGGAGGTTAGATTATGAAAACGAATATTTTTTCAAAAATAATAGTTTATACAATTTTAATATTCGGGGTCGTTATATTTATCACACCATTTATTTACATGTTGATGACGACATTCGTAGGCGAAGCGTATACGTTACCCCGTCCAAAACAAGTATTCTCAGCCATACCTAATTTAACAAACTATGAAATTGTATGGACAAAAAATAACTTCTTCCGTTACTTCCTGAACAGTTTACTAGTAGCTGGTGTATCAACAGTGGGAAGCGTGTTTTTGGGGGCTATGACAGCTTATGCGTTTGTTCGCTTCACATTCCCAGGTAAAGAGTTCATCTTCCGTGCGTTTCTATTCACGATGATGATTCCACTAGTACTTGCAATCGTACCACAGTTTACAGTTATTAAATCTCTAGGTCTTGTAAACTCTTACTACGGTTTATGGTTAATCTATATCGGGGGAGGCGTGGTTGGTTCAACCTTCTTCCTACGTGGCTTCTTCGAATCTATTCCGAGAGAATATGAAGAGTCAATCTTAATGGATGGTGGCGGAAACTGGCGAATCTTCTGGAATATCTATCTACCACTTTCAAAGCCAGCACTAGGAACAATGGCTATATTCGCCTTCTCAGGTACATGGGATGAGTACTTCGTAGCACTAACAATTATTAAAGATGAAGTGATGCGTACATTACCAATCGCATTAATGATGTTCCAAGGAAAATACGCGAGTAACTGGGCATGGATATTTGCAGCGTCAATAATCGCGATTCTTCCGGTTATGATCATCTATATTATATTCCAAAAGAAATTTGTTCAAGGCGGAATCTCTGAAGGTGGCGTAAAGGGTTAATAACTGGGGAGCATCATCTCACCCAATCCAGCCTCGGATTATTCAATACCGACAAGCAATTAACAACGAAGACACACAAAATCTAAAAAGAAATTTGGTGACACGATGAAAAAGAGGAAACTGCTAGCACCCGTGTTAGCTTTATCATTAGCGGTAACAGGTCTTCAAGGCTGTTCTACAGATACGAATTTAGCACAATCAACTACGATCGAACAGGGGACATATTTTATGAATGTGACTACTGATCTAGCTGCCTATAAACCAGGTGATACGGTGAATTTTCAACTATCAATGAAGAAACAAGAGAAAGGTACCTCTCTTCTCGTTAAATACAAACACTTACACGAAACCATCCATGAAGAGGAAATCAAACTGGATGGCACGCAAAACGTGGAGTGGAGTTGGACACCGGGAGATGAGGACTTCAAAGGCTATCTTGTAGATGTGTATTTACAAAATGGAAAAGACATTGTAGATCATACAGCCATCGCAGTAGATGTATCCTCAGACTGGAGTAAATTCCCTCGCTATGGCTACTTAGCAGATTTTTACGAGCTTGAGAGAGAAGAGCAAGAGGCGGTTATCGAGAGACTGAATCGCTTTCATCTGAACGGCTTACAATTTTACGACTGGCAGTATAAGCATGAAAAACCGCTCAAAATGGAAAACGGAAAAGTAGCGGATACGTGGAAGGACATTGCCAATCGCATTGTTTCGAAGGAAACGGTCGAAACATACATCGAGCTAGCTCATGAAAAAAATATGATGGCGATGAACTACAATCTCCTATTCGGTGCCTATGAGGATCACGAAACAGAAGGAGTAAAGCGAGAGTGGGGCATATATAAAGATCCACTTCACCAAGATATTGATATGCATCCACTACCAGATAGCTGGGCAAGTGACATTCACTTAATGAATCCAGCTAATGAGGAGTGGCAGGATTTCATTTTTAATGCTGAAAAAGAAACGTTTGAGCACTTAGCATTTGACGGCTGGCATGTCGACCAGCTTGGGGACAGAGGCACGCGCTGGGATTATAACGGCGATCGTGTCGACCTTGCTGCCACATATTCCCCTTTCCTACAACGAGCGAAGGATGAGCTAGATGTACCACTAGTCATGAACGCTGTAGAGCAATTTGCACAAATGTATTTGGCAACACAAGCGCCTGTCGACTTTTTATATACGGAGGTATGGAGTTCATTCCCTCATTATAAAAATCTAAAAGGCATCATCGACCAAAACGGGAAATTTAGTAAAGGTAAGCTGCAAACGGTTTTAGCCGCTTACATGAATTACGACTACTCTAACTCTGTAGGAGAATTTAACACACCAGGTGTTCTTTTAACAAACGCTGTTATTTTTGCAGCGGGTGGCGCTCACCTAGAGCTTGGTGAGAACATGCTATCAAAAGAATACTTTCCACACAAAAACTTAACGATTACACCAGAGCTTGAGCAAAGTCTACAAAACTACTATGACTTCCTCGTAGCTTATCAAAACCTATTGCGCGACGGTGCAGAGGAGATTGAAAAGGACATCTCAATCGAAGGTGATATAGAAGTAAGCCAAGACGCTGAGTTAGGAAAAGTGTGGAGCTTTGTAAAGCAAAAGGATAACAAAGAAATCATACACTTAATTAATTTTACAGATGCTACGACAATGGAGTGGAAAGATAACGAAGGCTCACAAGCAGAGCCAACAGAACGTAAAGACGTGACTATCTCCATACCTACTGATAAAGAGGTAGCTTCTGTTTGGATGGCATCACCTGATGTGTACAACGCAACAAGCGTTACATTACCATTTAAAGAAAAAGACGGAGTTGTTACCATCACCTTACCATCACTTAAGTACTGGGACATGGTCGTACTGCAATATAAATAGACCTTGCTACCCTGAAAAGACAAGTGTACTATGATAGCTAGATAAGATAGTGACAAGAAAGGGAATCAGATAATGAAAGAAAAATTTGTTATTCGCAAAATCGCAACAAAGGTTGTGCTAACAATTTTACTCGTTATTCTGATTCCTGTTTTGTCGTTATCAGTATTTTCGTACGTATCCTCATCTAATATTGTAAAAGAAAATGTGCGAACAACCTCGATACAGCTTGTCAAACAAGCAGCTGATTCACTTTCATACATTTTTTCGGTCGGTAGCGATACTTCAAATCTCATATACAGTAGTGAAAAGCTGCAGGAAATAGTGATGGAAGATGGCGACAAACGATTACCGTATATAGAGCAAAGTCAAAACAATGAATTTATGTCTTATACGTTAAATTCTAGTGTATTTGCTAGTTCTTTTATAAAAACAATCTATGTTCTGCAGGAAAACGGTACAAGCTGGGGCAGTGGTACGTTTTCACGCGATAAACTAGCGAAATATAACTTGAACAAGCTAGAATGGGTGAACAGAGCAGTGGAGAAAGACGGTGAGGTTGTCTGGAGTCCGCTTCAATATGATCGGTTCAGTGGTGGTGGCCAAAACACAGATTTAGTGCTACCTGTCAGTCGCGTCATGAAGAACTTTCAAACCCTCGATAACATCGCCTACATCCAAGTTAGCATAGATGGTCGTGCGATTTTAGAAAAAATAAAAGCAATTAAGCTCGGGAATAGTGGCCGATTTTTCGTAGTCGACGAACAGGGTCGCGTTATGATTGATCCAGATTTGAGCCATATTGGAAAGCCTGTTCCGGATAATGACCTACTTTCTTATGTGAAAAATAAAAAAATAGTAGAATTCGAATTTGACTACGAAGGTAAAGCTTTGTATGGTGTGAAACAGCCAATCAGCAATGGTTGGACCATTGTAGGAGTGGCACCTGTCGAAGAACTAACAGGAGAGCTATTGCGTGTACGTGAAGTAACAGTTCTGTTAGCGTTTATCTTTACGATTGTCGCCGTAGCATTAGGGCTTTTACTAGCGAGACGCATCACTCGACCGATTAACAAACTAACGGAAGACATGAAGTTAGTTGGTGCAGGAGACTTCGCTGTTCAAACGAACGTCGAGTCCGACGATGAAATTGGTGTGATGAGTAAACAGTTCAATCATATGATAAGCCAAATTCACGACCTATTGGAGCAAGTAAAAGAGGAACAAGTACAGAAGAAAGAAGCAGAGCTACGAGCGATCAAACATCGAATCAACCCACACTTTTTATTTAACACATTAAGTACGATACGATGGCTGATTTCTTTTAAACAAACTGATAAGGCAAACAAAGCACTATCGGCACTCATTCGACTTCTTGAGGCGAACATGGGGAAAAAAGGTACCTTTGTCACAGTCAAAGAAGAAGTCGATATTTTAGAAAAATTTATTGATATTATGGAAATGCGCTATGAGCAAACGTTTCAGCTTCAAGTTGAGCTAGATGATACGGTTGAGGATTATGAAATACCAAGAATGCTGCTACAACCGCTAGTAGAAAACGCGATATTCCATGGTATCGTACCAAAACAGCAAACGGGTATCATCACAATACTAGGAGAGGCGCTCGGTGATGGGATTAAGCTCACAGTGAAAGACAACGGAGTAGGCTTCCCTGAAGAGAAGTCACGAGCATTGAATACGCAAGCAGAAACATTTGTCGGCATCGGCTTAAGTCATGTATACGATTCGGTACGGCTATATTTTGCGAGTGACTCTAGAGTGAAGATTGAAAGTGACGAGACAGGAACGACCATTGTACTTATTTTAAAATCATAAGCATTTCTGTAAAATGTTAGATTTATCGTAAAAACAGAAACGAGTGCTTTAAGCACGAGAATTGCTCACAAAACAGAAACGAGCGCTAAAACGCGAGAATTGCTTGCAAAACAGAAATGAGCGCTAAAACCGCGAGAATTGCTCACAAAACAGAAACGAGCGCTAAAACCGCGAGAATTGCTCACAAAACAGAAACGAGTGCTTTAAACGCGAGAATTGCTCACAAAACAGAAATGAGCGCTTTAACCGCGAGAATTGCTTGCAAAACAGAAACGAGTGCTTTAAGCGCGAGCATTTCTTGCGAAAAAACTACGGCAACGCGATTTACTCATGGTGGCCGACGTAATTTGAATGCTTAAAACAGCTAAGGGGTGAACGTATGTATAACGTGATGATAGTTGATGATGAGCCGGTCATCCGTTTTGGGTTAAAGGCTTCGGTTGCTTGGGATGAAGAGGGTCTTCATTTTATCGGAGACTATCCGAACGGAGAAGAGGCGTGGAAAGCGATGGAGCAACACCATGTCGACATTCTTATAACAGACATCAAAATGCCTATCATGGATGGGTTAACATTAATGAAGCACGCGTTGCAGAAGTTTCCTAAGCTTAAAGTTGTGCTTGTCAGTAGCTACAACGACTTTGAGTATGTACGTGCAGGTTTACAGCAAGGTGCGGTTGACTATGTGTTAAAACCAACGCTAGAGCCGGAACAATTTACAAACCTAATTCGAACATGCAAATCCAAGCTGGAGGATGAACAAAAGCTAGAGACTAAACTAGATTTAGCAGACCGTACGGCTCGCTTGCAACAGCGAAAGGCACTTGAAGATTATGTGAAATACCGAATTTTACACGAGCCGTCTACTCTGCAGGCAGACCAGTTACCTCCATGGCTGCAAGAAAAGATTCTTGTCGTTTGTGTAAAAACGCAACGTATACATCACATGGAGGATCAATATGGTTTTTTGTACAAAACCTTTTTATTAGAAGAAGTGCAAAATCATTTGTACGAACGGTGCAGTGAAAGTATAAGTGTGATAGTCAGTGAGAATGAGTTACTCGTCATGACAAAGGCACCCGCTCAGCCGGCAGACTTAATTGCTACGTGGAAAAAGAGCATAGAACCGACTGTCAAATGGACATTTACATTTGGGTATCACATTGTAAATGATTTACTTGATATTGCAGATGGCTTTGCAAAAAGTGAGGCAGCGTGCGAACAGTACTTTTTCCATAGTCAATCATCTATTTTTTCATACAAAGACACGACACAGACTGACGTGGCGCATATGCAACTTGACAGCATCGATTTTCATGGTAGACCATATAACCATGATAAGGCTATCGCATTTATTGAAGAGCGCCAACGCATATGGAAGACGGAGCAATTAACAGCAGAAGCCATTAAGCAAGAGGCGTGCGATATAGTCATGGCTCTATTTCAAAATCAGTTAGATTACTCAAATATAATCACTCGTTGTACAGAGCTGCAACGGTCAGAAACGTTGACAGATTTATTGGATGCGCTTTCTGAGAAGCTAGAGGAATGCAGGCAAGAGTTAGGGAAGCGTCATATGGAATCGTATCCTGAAAAGCATGTTATAGATCATGCTCTTCAATATATTCATCAATTTTACACAGGCGACTTAACATTGCAGAAGGTTGCAGACCATGTGCACGTAAGTCGTAATTATTTTAGCATTATGTTTAAAAAGTCAATGAATCAAACCTTCATAGACTACGTCATTGATCTACGCATAAATAAAGCAAAGGATTTGTTAGAAAATACAAGTCTAAAAGTATATGAAGTAGCAGAATCGGCCGGTTTTAACGATGTGAAATACTTTAGTAAGCTATTCAAAAGAATGACTGGTTACTCACCGATGGATTATCGTGCAGCTATGAAAAACGATGAGACATCGAGTTGATAGAATAAACACTATCTCATTGCTGGGAGGGAGTACTCATTATGAAAAAAATAAGCATGGTGGCAGCGCTTTTATTAACAGCCTTATCAGGTTGCGGCGGACACAATAATACCATCATTAACCATAAAGAGGCCCCTCCTACCGATGTCTTGAACAAGGTGGAGCTTGTATATTGGCACACGTACAGTGAAGAAGAAACAAAGGTGTTTGAAGAAGAAATATTATCGATGTTTGAAAGTGAATATCCCGACATAGATATTAAACCTGTGCGACAAGCACATACATCTCAATTAAAGTCGGCGATTATTGCTAGAGCATCAGCCAACCTACCGCCGGACATTGTTCGAATGGATATTGCGTGGCTCCCTAAGTTTGCACAGCTCGGTTTACTGTATCCAGTCAGTACGTTTGCAGATTTTAACACAATTCGAAAAGATTTATATGTCGCTCCTCTACAGTCTAATCTTTACGAAGGAAAATATTATGGCGTACCGTTAAACACCAATACAAAAGTAGCCATTTATAACATAGAGCGCCTGACTAAAGCGGGCATGTACCTTCCACCACAGACGATGGAAGAGCTTGAAGTAGCCAGTGCGCTATACGGCAATGTTATAGGCATGACGGGCTTGTCGGCTTGGGAAAGTTTACCGTATTTTTACGGATTCGGAGGCATGCTACTAAGCCCACAGAACAGAATTGCATCAGGATTTTTAAACAGTAAAGATAGCGTGCATGCTGTTGAACGCATGAAGGACTTGTATGACAGAGGACGAATAAATCCGCGCATGTTGCAAGGCAATGCCCAAACGTGGCAAGGCATCGAAACAGGGGATTACGTCATGATAGATGAAGGTCCATGGTATTTTAGCTTAAAAACAGACGAGCAATTACAAGAGCTGCAACATAAAATTCTAGTTGCTCCGTTTCCTGTGACGAATGGAAAAGGCTCCGTGCTTGGTGGCGAGAACTTAGTGATTATGAAGTCTAGCAAGCATCCCGAAGCAGCATGGACGTTTATAAAATGGATGATGGGCACCACGCCACAAGGTCTCATGGCAAAAACAGGCCTCATTCCGACGAATAAAAACGTTGACGTCTCAGAAGTGTTAGAGTTAAACCCCTATTTTCGAACGTATTTAACTGGTGTAGAACATGCCTTTTTAAGACCGCAGGTAGCTAGCTGGGATCAGATTGATCAAGTATACCGATATTACATGGAATTAATTTTTTCTAATAGCATCGACATTGAAACGGGTCTAAATAAGGCAGCCCAAGAAATAGACGAAATTTTATATAAAGAAAGGTAGTTATGTGATGAATAAAAAATGGTGGAAAGACAGTGTTGTATATCAAATTTACCCTCGTAGCTTTATGGACAGTAACGGCGACGGCATCGGTGACTTACGAGGTATTATCTCTAAACTAGACTATTTAAAAACGTTAGGAGTGGACGTTGTCTGGCTATCGCCTGTATACAAATCTCCTAATGATGATAACGGCTATGACATTAGTGATTACCAAGGAATTATGGATGAGTTTGGGACAATGGCCGACTGGGACGAGCTATTAGCGGGCTTACACGACCGTGGTATGAAACTTATTATGGACCTTGTTGTCAACCATTCCTCAGACGAGCATGCGTGGTTTGTAGAATCTCGCAAATCAAAGGATAACCCATATCGAGATTACTATATTTGGAGACCGGGTAAGGATGGGCAAGAGCCAAATAACTGGACATCCTTCTTTAGTGGCTCAGCATGGCAGTACGATGAAACAACAGAGGAGTATTTTTTACATTTATTCAGTAAAAAGCAACCAGACTTAAACTGGGAAAACCCAAAGCTTCGCCAAGAAGTGTACGATATGATGACGTGGTGGCTTGATAAAGGAATTGATGGTTTCCGTATGGACGTCATTAACCTTATTTCTAAGGCCGATGGTCTACCGAGCGCGCCGGGTGGTAAACGCTATGATTGGGGCGGTGACTTCTTCATGAACGGTCCGCGCGTGCATGAATATTTGGAGGAAATGAACCGTGAAGTTTTATCAAAATATGACATTATGACTGTCGGCGAGTGTCCAGGGGCAGGAGCCGCGGACGCTGTTCGCTATGCAAACAATGAAGGCACAGAGCTTGATATGATTTTCACGTTTGAACATATGGATCTTGACTCTGGCCCGGGCGGAAAATGGGATGTGAAGCCATGGCAGTTAGCAGATTTGAAAGCAGTCATGTCGAAATGGCAAAAGGACTTAGAAGGCAAAGCGTGGAACAGTTTATATTTAAACAACCATGATCAACCGCGGATGGTATCACGTTTCGGAAATGATTCGGAGTATCGCGTCGAATCAGCGAAAATGCTTGCAACATTTTTACACATGATGCAAGGTACACCATACATTTACCAAGGTGAAGAAATTGGGATGACAAACGTGCAGTTTGAATCGTTGTCAGACTATAACGATTTAGAAATTCACAATATGTACCGTGAAAAAGTAGTAGAAGGTGGCGAAGACCATCAGAAAATAATGGAGGCCATTTATGTAAAAGGTCGTGACAACGCGCGTACACCAATGCAATGGGATGCTAGTGAGCATGCGGGATTTACAACGGGCACACCTTGGCTAAAAGTGAATCCAAACTATGCGGA
This sequence comes from Bacillus sp. HMF5848, assembly GCF_003944835.1. GTDB lineage: Bacteria > Bacillota > Bacilli > Bacillales > HMF5848 > HMF5848. The sequence goes on along the minus strand of NZ_RWIV01000001.1, from coordinate 4,154,211 downwards.
CATCAACGCTGAGCAAGCACTCGACGACGCAAACTCTATTTTTTACTATTATCAAAAGCTCATCCGTCTTCGCAAAGAATTCGACATTATCGTGTACGGTACGTATGACCTGGTTTTACCAGATCACGACCAAGTATATGCTTACACGCGCACACTAGTTGACGAGCAGCTCGTCGTGTTAAACAACTTTACTGGCGAAGAAGCTATGGTAGAGCTGGAGATTGGCGAGTTTGCTGATAGCAATCTATTAATTGGGAATTATGAAGACGTTGCGGGGACATTTGCTGGCAAGGCAACCCTTCGTCCTTATGAAGCAAGAGTATATCTTTTGAAAAAATAATAGTATAAGGACGCGACACTGCTGGTGGTGGTATCGCGTTCTTTTTGTTTTTTAAAAGTAACTAGGGTGCGGTATTGTTCCCTTGTGCATTCACATTCCCCTCTCCGATATGGTTTTATTATTTTCCCTATCATAACGTACTGATGCGTTCGACAGTGTCTTTTTTAAATGAAATAGTGTTGTTTGTTAAGCGCTTACAGTAGACCCGTTGTATTGAAAAATAAAACGATTACAGTATAGATATACGCAGCTGAGAAGGCTTGCGGGGAAATCGAGAATCGGCTTATGACGCCGATAGTGACAGGGGGAATAAGCATGAAAGTTGTGAAAGTTGGATTAGTTGGCTTAGGAGGCATGTCTAGAGCGCACATACGGATGCTAGGAGAGATCCCGAATGCGAAAATAGTGGCTGTTTGTGATATTAAGGAAGATGTTTTAAAAACAACAGGGGATGAACTAGCAATTGAAGAAAATAAGAGATTTACAGATTATGAGGATTTAATAAAGGATGCGGACGTTGACGGTGTGTTATCGATTACTCCCAACGATGTCCATGCAGGTGTAATAGAAGTATGTATTAAATACGGAAAGCCTGTAATGGCAGAAAAGCCATTCACGGTGAATTTTGAAGAAGCTCGAAAGCTTGCGAATTTGTATAAGGAGAATCCTATTCCTTGTATGGTCGGCTTCTCATATCGTTATATTCCTGCGTTCCGTCAAGCTAAAAAGCTGCTTGAAGAGAACGCAATTGGCAAGGTTCGACACGTAGCTGTTCGCTATTTACAAGGCTGGGGCTCAGAGGAGTTTAATACATCGTTTTCGTGGCGATTTAGCAAGAAACAATCAGGATCTGGCGCATTAGGAGACCTAGGCGCGCACATGATTGACAGCGTGAGATATTTAATCGGCGAGCTAAAGCAAGTTTCAGCGATGACAACAACATTTATCTCTGAGCGTCCGGATGCAGCGTCTGGTGAAATGAAGCATGTTGATGTCGATGATTTCACAAGCTTCCAAGCTACTTTTGACAACAACATTATGGGGCTGTTCGTGACAACTAGAAATGCGATCGGATCAGGCAATGAGCTGGATGTTACCGTATATGGAGAAAACGGCACCATAAATATTTGCTGCGAAAGACCAGACCGCATTGAGATTAAGCGAAAAGACAAAACCGAGACGCTTCATGTAGCGCCTGAGTTTTATCGTAACCAATTAGCGGATTTCATCGACCTTGTATTAGGTGAACACCCGAAGGATATGCCAAATTTTTACGACGGCTACCATAATCAAAGAATCCTAGACAAAATCATCGAATCAGCAGAGCAAAGCAAATACGTGAATGTGGAGGAGACTATGCAATGAACATAACAATATGGAACGAATATCGTCATGAACAACAAAATGAAGAGGTACGTCGCGTCTACCCAGACGGCATTCACGGCGTAATCAAACAATTTTTATTAGAAGATGGGTTTGAATCTGTTGTGACTGCCACGTTAGACGAACCAGAACACGGGCTAACAGATGAAGTGCTGAACAACACAGATGTGTTAATTTGGTGGGGGCACATTGCACACGATGAAGTGAGCGATGAAATTGTCGAGAAGGTCAAACGCCGCGTCCACGACGGCATGGGACTAATTGCGTTGCACTCAGCCCATTACTCTAAAGTGTTCCGCGGTTTAATGGGCACAAACTGTGGCTTAGAATGGCGTGAAGCCGATGACAAAGAAATTCTCTGGGTAGTCGACCACACGCATCCCATCACACAAGGCATTGATAAGAAAATCGAGCTAGACATCGAAGAAATGTACGGCGAGCGCTTCAACATTCCGGAGCCAGACGAACTATTGTTCATCAGCTGGTTCACAGGCGGCGAAGTGTTCCGCAGTGGCTGTACGTACAAGCGTGACAAAGGAAAAATCTTCTACTTCCGACCAGGTCACGAAACTTTCCCAACATACTATCACAAGGACATCCGACGCGTTATTTGTAACGCTGTCAGATGGGCCGCACCTGTTGGGGTGTGAAATAGTAGCTTGGGATTGAGTACTAGTATTCTGATTAAATACCACACGTAGCCAACTTCGTATAAAATGTACACACGAACAAAAAACTTGGTCAAAAACTGACCGAGTTTTTTTGTGTTGCTGTTACTTGGAAGTGACGAGTTCGCACTCAAATACACCCATAAAAGAGGGATTTCACGTCGGGAATATGACAACTTGGTGAACATCGACACGGAAGTGGTAGATAATCGACATGGAACCGGTAGAAATTCGACACGGAAGTGGTAGATAATCGACACCGAACCGGTAGATAATCGAAAACCAGCGCCGCCAGCGGAAACCCAGACACCATAGTGCCCGCGCCCCAAGGCGGAAAAACGACAAGCGACGGCGGATAATCGACAGGTCACGGAGGAAACCCAGACCCGAGCAGCCGCAGACCCACCCCACGGCGGATAAACGACACGCCACCGCGGATAATCGACAAGTCACGGCGGATAATCGACAAGCGACGGCGGATAATCGACAAGTCACGGCGGATAAACGAGACCGCACGGCGGAAACCCAGACCCGAGCAGCCGCACCCCCACCCCACGGCGTAAAACCAGAATCCCACCGGTTCACGCCAGTCTCCGCGAGACCACGCTCACCCTCACGTCAGATAAACAAGCTACCGAACGCACGCACGACCTCCACCTAGTCATTTCGTCACGAAAATTTTGGAAAAATGATATTTACCATGAATTATTTAAGCGAATCCTTTATAATATTGATAGTAGTTTGTCGAAATGGGGGAGTCCAATGTTAAGAGGCTTTTATACAGCGGCATCGGGTATGCTAGCACAGCAACGCCGAACGGAGATGCTGACGAACAATTTAGCAAATGCAAATACACCTGGTTTCAAGGCAGATCAGTCCGCAGTCCGTGCGTTTCCTGAAATGCTCATGCAGCGCATGCAGGCAGATATGACACCGACTAAGGATGGGCAGACTGCAAGAAGAATGATACCAATTGGACCGATGAACACGGGCGTCTACTTACAGGAGACGATACCTAGCTTCAATCAAGGTGATATTCGAAGCACAGAGCGCTCCACAGACTTGGCTATCATTAACGGCACGATTCCAACGAACCCTGAGACAAATGTGCAAGGGACACTGTTATTTGCAGTTCAAGGGTCAGACGGGGCGACTCGATACACGCGAAACGGAAATTTTACAATAGATAGTCAAGGTTACTTAACAACAAATGACGGATACTACGTACTAGATGATACGAATAATCTTATACAACCGAATTCAAATGATTTTACAGTTGATAATAGCGGGACGATTTCAACAATGAACGGTCCACTTGCTACACTAAATATGGTCTATGCCGAAAACCCTATGAATCTTGTAAAAGAAGGCAATGGTTTATTCAGATCAGAACAGGATCTACCGGCAGCTATTAACAATCCAGACGTTTCTTTTAAAATTCAGCAAGGCGCACTCGAGCAATCCAATGTGGATACAGGCCAAACGATGACAAATTTAATGACGGCATATAGAACATTTGAGGCAAACCAAAAAGTCATTCAAGCTTACGACAGAAGTTTAGAAAAAGCAGTAAACGACATCGGTCGCGTATAATGATACATACATTAACACAGCCGAATTCATACTTTTTTTAAAAAAATAGGCTTTGACTTAAGAAAATGTAGCGAACTGCACGATACTGAACCGCCCGCGGAAAGCAAGTGCAGTGGAGCCGAAAATCAACATTGAAGTTAAGCAGAGCCAAAAAATTAGGGAGGTGGGCAATGATGAATCGCTCGATGATTACAGCGACAAATACAATGACGCAGCTGCAAAAAAAGCTTGATCTAATCAGTAACAATATCTCCAATATTGATACAGCTGGCTACAAAAAACGTGAAGCAAACTTCGGTGAGCTACTGGCACAGCAATTTAACAATCAACCTGTTGCAAAAGCCGAAGAAGGTATGCGTCTCACTCCGAACGGCATTCGCCTAGGAACAGGTGCCAAATTAGCCGATACAAGTATTATTATGTCACAAGGTAGTCTAAAACAAACAGAGCGTCCATTAGATCTTGCATTCACAAGCCCAGGTCAGTTTTTACAAGTACTTGCAAACAACGAGACGCATTATACTCGTAACGGTGCGCTATACTTGTCACAGCTTGAAGAAGGCTCTCAGCAATCCATGCTTGTAACGGGGGATGGACATCCGATCTTAGACGAAAATGGGAACACAATTGTCATAAATGGTGATATTCAACAAATAAATATTGAAAAAACAGGTACACTAACAATAACGGATTCTAACAATAATAGCGAAACTTGGAACTTAGGGGTCGTTAACATTGACCGTCCTAATATGATGACAGCGGTTGGTAGCAACATATTTGCCGCACCAGCTGATACGGCTGGTATAATTACTAACATGAATCGTGAAGATATTAGGTTACAGCAAGGAGCACTTGAGCAATCAAACGTTGATTTGACTAAGGAAATGACTGACATGTTAACAACACAGCGTTCATATCAATTTAACGCAAAATCCATTTCCATTGCGGACCAAATGATGGGCTTAATTAATGGAATTCGGTAAAGGAGCGTTTTAAAGTGGCTAGTAATGCAGAAAATACAAACTTAAAATCTCGTGCAGAGCTAAGGCGTTCGCGAGACCAAGAATACACAGAACAGGCTCGTCCTAAAGAAGAACCAATCAAGAAAAAAAAGAAACGGATACGAGTACGACTCATCCCAATTTGGATGCGCATTATCATTGTACTTGTATTGATGTTTGTTAGCCTAATAAGTGGTGCTATGTTCGGTTACGGCGTACTAGGTGACGGTGAACCAGCAGATGCCCTCAAATCATCAACATGGCAACATATCGTTGACCTAGTAAACAAAGAATAACCGCAGAGTGGGGACGGTTCTCACTCTGCCTAATTTTTTCTTTTTCTAACTCTTTCATTCTGCAAACCCGCAACGTACCGTAAACCGAAGGCACTTGCACAAAAACACTACACATGCCACGCACATCGCGCACCACAAAACCCGCATTATCTCTCAAACACTCATAACATAATACATCCACAGTCCATATTCGTTCATAGCGAAACGCCCACATTTCTTAATTGGTTCACAACGCCGCAACCCGTCCACCCCTTTATTCGTCCACAACGCAAAATATCCACAGTCCTAAATTCGCTCATATCGCCGCAATCCGTCCACAGTCCTAAATTCGCTCACAACGCCGCAACCCATCCATAGCCTTTAACTCATTCACAGCGCAAAACATCCACCATCCACAGCCCTTGAACTTTTCTTATCCACCATAAACCCGTATAATGAAAAAAACTACCTATACACATAAGAGGTGAATACATATGTTAGATATTACTCAAATTAAAGAAATCATACCCCATCGTTATCCATTTTTGTTAGTTGATCGAATTGAAGAAATTGAAGATGGTAAACGCGCTGTTGGAATTAAAAACGTTACAGCTAATGAAGAATTTTTCAACGGTCATTTTCCAGATTATCCTGTTATGCCTGGAGTATTGATTGTGGAGGCACTGGCTCAAGTTGGGGCGGTCGCTATGCTGAAAGTTGAGGAAAACCGCGGCAAGTTAGCATTTTTCACAGGAATTGACAACTGCAGATTCAAGCGCCAAGTAAAGCCAGGAGATCAGCTTCGTCTTGAAGTGGAAATTATTCGCATTAAAGGGCCACTAGGTAAAGGAAAAGGCGTCGCAACGGTAAATGGAGAGTTGGCATGTGAAACGGAGATAATGTTTGCTCTTAAATAATTTCTGAGCCCCTGCGCATACTAACGAAAGACCTAAAAGGGTCAATTTTTACGGATGCGAAAGGGGCGTTTAATCTTGAATAAAAAATGGTTATCTACTGTTGCAACTGCGTTAATGGCAGGAATTATGTTAACAGGCTGTGGGGCAGCTGGCGATAATGATGCACCTCCAGCAGGAGATAACAATCTTCAAGATGTTAACTATAGAAATGGATTAAACGATAATATGAACCAACCTCGAAATGTAAACAACAACAATCGTATGCTTGGCAACGACCGTGCAAATGACATGTTTGAGAACATCGACTTTGATGACAACGGAAACGACAGCATGGTTGACGACAACGGCATGCACTATTATGAGCGTAAAGGCTATGGTAATGACTTAAACAACACCAGATATGGCGACAGAATGGGAAATAACGGCCTAGATACAAACTTCAACGGTCGCACGGGTGGCGACTATGGTCGTGATATGGACCTGAATGATCGCTATGACCGTAACGACGGTACAAATGTAAACTTCGACCGTGATCTCAATGATATGGATCGTTACGACCGCGACCCGTTAGGTGGAAATGATGAAGGCAACGGCTTTGCTCGCTAATTAATAAATCACACCACAAAAAAGGCAGGGCGCACATTTAGTGGTGCCCTGTCTTTGATCTGGCTCTAGTCTTTGCCCATATGAATTGTGGATGCATGTCCATTAGCGCCGAACGGTTAAATCGAACGGTCAAATCGTCCATTAGCGCCGAAAGGTTAAATCGAACGGTCAAATCGTCCATTAGCGCCGAACGGTCAAATCGAACGGTTTTAAAATCGTCAATTAACGCCCAACGTCTCAAAGGCGATTACTCCTCTTCAAACTCATACTGCACAATCCGTTTAAAATCTTCCATCGTAGTGCGTGGGCCAAAATAAAACCTTTTTAATGTGTAAGGATCATCACCAGCACGTACATAACCTTGCTTTGTAGTAAAACCCATGGCAAAGCCAAGCTGTTCAACAATTTCAGTCGTTTCCTCATTAAATCGACCAAATGGATATGCAATAGTTCTCAACGAACTTTCATCATACACACCGTGCTCATACAATAAATCAAGGCTTGTGTGCAAATCATTGATAATGTGATCGGTTGGCACATCAATCAAAGATGTATAGTTTCCTTCTGAGTCAACTTGATGCAGCTCCTGTGTGTGACTTCCGAATTCAAACACATCGTCAATATCCTCTATTTCATCAAAATGAATAAACTGCTTGAAGCTCATCGGATCAAATGGCTCTATCGGACGATTGCCGCGCGACGTAATGATATATTCAACAGCTGTAAAACCAAACTCCTTTAAAATCGGGTACGCATATACGTAATTTGACTTTAAGCCATCGTCAAATTGAATCATTACACTTTTCTCTGGTAGCTCAATGTCACCGTTAATGAACTTGTACAACTCATCTAGCGTGATGGTGCGATAGCCATTTTCTTTTAAAAAAGCCATTTGCTCATAAAACATTTGCTTGTTTGTGGCAGGTAATCGGTCTTTGTAATGCTCGAACTCTTTGTCCTCAAGTATGTGGTGATATAGTAGAATTGGGACTTCAGTTGCGGTACTTTTTGTCGATGCTGTTTCCGAACATCCGGCTAAGGCAACAAATACTATCGAAAATACAGCAAAAAATAAGAGTCGTTTTAATGACATAATCAAACTCCTTTATACCTTTTTTCCTATATAATTATATTAAACTATTATTTGTTTGATAGATACCACCTATTTTTCCAGTTAACACAATAAAAATGTTCATAAAGTTTTTGTCATATAGTGTAGAGTTATGGTAATATTATTCATTAGACAAGTACAGTTTGGAGGTACTCTTGATTCATGCTGAAAAATCTTCCACACGGGGTTAAAATAAGTATATCCCGTTCGATCAACCAAGCATTTGAGCAATATATGAATGATATTAAATGGAGCGAAGATAAATTTAATCTGCAAAACTTCATGAACGAATGGCGTGCATATATTGAGAGCAATGCATCGTGGTTTGGAAAAGTAGACAAAGAGCTTAAGTCAAATCCTACTTTTCATGAGGAATTAGCGGGTAAAATAAATGAATGTATCAATAAGGTGTTATCAGAGGAACCAACTAGCGAACAAATTGAACAACTGGATAGACTCATTCACGAAACAGGTGCTCCTGACGTTTCGTATTCATGTAAAGCTGAAGCAAAATTTTATATTGACCAATTTACGATTCAATTAAAAAAAAACAGCAGCGACACAAAGTAGCATCGATCCTGTACTATCAGGCGTATGAAACAGATTTACCCGAACGAGACTACTCGTTAGGGGAATTAGAGGAAACAATCGAACAAGCAGAGCGTGACTTGCACGGAAAAGAACACGAAACCGACTTTGATGATGAAGAAAATGCACATACTTCGTTATATCATTAAATAAGAGGAGCAGGTTAACAAGCCTGCTCCTTCGTATTGGTTCGCGACCAATTCCTAATTTTCAGTAGCAGCTTGCATGGGACTGCGACTAGCACGCCCCTCGGTTAAAATGCTTGCGCTTATGGCTGCCCCATTTTGTGTCAGTCAACAGTTACGTCAGCACGCCCCTGCATCATCATCCCTGCCATATTACGTTGCCAATCTCTAGCTAAGACACCGTAAATAGCATGATCAACATAATGATCATATAGCCACTCCGCATCTCGCACAGTTCCTTCATATATAAATCCAAGTCGCTCAGGAATTGATCGGCTTTTTACGTTGCTTGTAGCAGCCCGAATATCCACCCGATTAAACTGTAATTCCTCAAAAGCATAGGTTGTTAACGCTTTGACAACCTTCGTCATAATCCCTTGTCCTTGATAGTCCGGTGCTAGCCAGTATCCAATGTAGACAATTTTATTTCTCCAATCAAGTGAGTTATAACTAGCCGTCCCGATAATCTTGCCGTTATACATAATGACAGTAAACATCCCAATTTGTTCAACGTACGCCTTCTGACAAGCGCGGATAAAATCAATCGAATCAGCCACCTTCGTAGTCCCGTCAACCCAAGGTAGCCATTGGCGGAGATATGTACGTGATTGATCAACTAATTCATAAATACTGTTAGCATCACTTAATTCAATTAACTTTAGCGAGATAGTATCATCCACTGTATACGAAAACATACACACTCCCCCTCATAAAATATTAACTAGTATAATATCACAAATCAAAAAACAATAGCTATGACTTATTTCGTAAGATTTTGTAAAAAATTATGAATGTAAACCGCTTTTAAAGGGGAGATTTTGCAAAAGATTACACAATTGCATGCACCACCAAACGCTGTCATAATCCAAACGTATTAAAAATCGAGATAAAATAAAGTTTAGTAGAACATCACAATTCAAAGTATTAAAAAGCTGTTTATACAACTATTATAAAAAAACAGAGAATTGTGTCGAAAGTAGGAGTTTTTGGTTAATATTTGTGACTAAATGCCTAAAAATGGTGGATTTTCAAACTTTTTGTCAAATTAAAATGGAGTTATTATAGAATAGTAATACTGTAAAAAAACGGTAAGGAGGGAAGGTTAATAACTTGAACCGAGTCATCATATTATATAGGAGGTGTAAGAAACGGTTACTACAATCCTTTCTTGGTTCAGGACACTTGCAGTAGCCAACACAAGCATGAAGTCTTTTGAGTTAGTTGAAATTATTTTCATATATCGTAGTAAAAAAAGACGCACTAATCGATCTTATAATCAATTAATCTTAAAAGAGGAACAGTGTAAATTCCTTCGTTCAAATAACAACAGCCTTTCCTCCAACCTTGCTGTTGCCTCGTGGATTTCGAAAGAACAAGGCAACATTCCCAATACACAAGTAACGCAAGACAAAATTATAAACTATGACAAGCTATACTTTCATGAGGAATGTCCGGTGGCGTTCGTATTTCGAACGCATGACATGAAAAATCAACTTGAAGTAATTGTAGATCATAGCCAATCACACATAGATGTAAAGTTTTTTAAGTGGCATGATAAACTTCATATGTTCAGGCGTCAAATGACACTACCAAATGATCTAGATCTAACAAATGTGTATGGCATACTGCAATCGTTTTTTATCGGAAACGGTATGCAATATAGATTTTTATATATTCCAAAAGCAGTTGATATAAAAGCTCGTTTGAAAAAACGAAAGTAATCACAAAAAACGTGTGGCTCATTAAAGCCACACGTTTTGTAAATTTTAGCACCTATTATTAGGTTTTAACGCAAGCTTAGCTACTAGGTTGTCGTAAAACCTTAGGTCATCGAAACGGCACGTTTTTTCTCATGAAGCTTCGCGCTGAACTGCTGAAGAAGCTCTTCACCTTCTAAGCCGTCATGAATTAAATCAGCTAGTATAGCTTCGGAAAATTGAGTCTTCTCGCCGACCATTTGAGCATGTATGAGTATGCTCATGTTAGTTTCCATGAGAGAAATTGAGTGAATCTTACCCTTCAACTTAGCGGGATCATTGTCTGGTTTAGATATTGTTGCGCGGATAGTCAATTCTAAATTTTGATCATTAATAGCCTGGAAAAATCCACGAAGTTCTTTCGTTGTCAAAATCTCAATCAACCAATTATTTTCGCCGTCTAATTTATTTATAATCAAACCATCAATTAGAGGAACCGCAATTCTATCAGGGCTACTGACTAACAGTGAAACAAGTTTGAACGTTTTCATACGAAAACCCTCCTACACACATAAGTGTCTATATGAAAAGCAATTTGCTTTTATGTAACGCGAATAGCATTCTTTATTCATATTATAGCATACTTGTTAGCCACTAAAATAATACAGATGACATGTCGAAAAAAAATTATAAAAAGTTCGATTTTTAATTTTTAACAAGAAAAGCGTCGAATATATGTAAAAAAACCCCATAATTATTTAAAAAAACAGCCTAAAAACACGTTTTTTGAAATTTTACAAACATTTTTATTAGCAGTACTATAAACTTGCTCAAACGAAACACAGAAGAAAGGAGTTTAAAGCATGAACAATGTAGTCTTAGTAGGTCGCCTTACTCGCGACCCCGAACTGAAATATTTAGGGAGTGGCGTAGCGGTGTCACATGTGACAATAGCGATTAATAGAAACTTTCGCAACGCTAATGGTCAAATTGATGCTGACTTTGTCAATTGTACAATCTGGCGCAAATCAGCCGAGAACATCGCGAACTATTGTCGGAAAGGATCGGTAGTAGGCGTAACCGGACGCTTACAATCAAGGTCATATGATAAGGATGGACGTCGCATCTATGTCACGGAAGTGGTGGCAGATCATGTTCAGTTTTTAAGTAAGCGGCCGCCTACCACCTCAGTGCCACAAACAATTTTAAACACAAATGAAACCGAAGAAGCACCAACGACACAAAATGAAACAACAGAACAAACAGAGAACTCATTAGAGGAAGCAGTTCCTTTTTAAAAAAAGGAGGCAGGCAAGTTGATTGAGGAACGTATCGACCGAATAGAAAGACTAGTACTAGATTTGCTATGTAAGGTAGCAAAAACCCACGAAAAACTAATCGACCTAGAAACTCAGTTAGTCCAAGCAATTGAAGAAGTTGCTGAAGAAACATCTCAGTCCGAGCGCCTAGGCAAACTGCAAGAACAACTAACCTCATTAGAAAGCTCCATGTATGACCTTCACGCAACGACCTTCACCAAGATCAGCTAACCATTTCAGCAACGACTGTTCCTCGCACCATTTGATTCCTCACAAGCTCCTGTCTTAAAGAAGCCTCGAAAGAGAATAAAAAAGCAGCCTCGATTTATCCCTCAAAGCTGAAGCCACTAGAAATAGTGGCTTGTTTTTTTGAAAAATTACATTTATTGGTCGTTGTGGAACTCTGTGAACGATCTAGCTTAACAACCTAAATCAAGGTCGAAATTAATCGCGCGACTTTTCTTCTAATCGCGCAACTTTTCTCCTAATCGCGCAACTTTCTGCTTTAATCGCGCAACTTTTCTCCTAATCGCGCAACTTTCTGCTTTAATCGCGTAACTTTTCTCCTAATCGCGCAACTTTCTGCTTTAATCGCGCAACTTTTCTCCTAATCGTGCGACTTTCTGCTTTAATCGTGCAGCATTTCTCCTAAACGTGCGACTTTCACCTTGAATCGTGCAGCTTTCCTCCTAAACGTGCGACTTTCACCTTTAATCGTGCAACATTCCACCTAATCGTGCAACTTTCTCCTTTAATCATGCACTCTCCCCTTCTCCAATATGCACATTCCTAGAGCGAATCACCTATTCTGCCTCAAACCTTTCTCTTTCGAACGGATATCTGCTATTATTAAGGACGGTAATTACAATTAGAAAGGACATGTACATGAACAATTCCTTACCTTTTACGATTTCAAAAACAGAGAATTTCTACGATAGATTAGGTGACTACATTGGCGATGTGTTTTACGACATATTGCCGGAAAAAGGCTATGAATTGCGTGATGAGCAAATTTACATGGCGTATCAGCTTGAGAAGGCTTTTAAAAATAAAAGTACCATTTTTGCCGAGGCCGGCGTTGGGACTGGAAAAACGTTTGTGTACCTACTATATGCACTTTGCTATGCACGCTATATGGGCAAGCCCGCGATTATATCCTGTGCTGATGAAACGTTGATTGAACAGCTAGTAAAAGAACAAGGCGATATTCAAAAGCTGGAAGAGGCGCTTAGCTTAAACATTGATGTGCGTTTAGCGAAAGCACGTGAGCAATACGTCTGTGTGAAAAAATTAGACCAGCATATTCAGCGCACAGAAGATCAAGATTTAGTAAAGGTGTATGATAAAATTCCAGATTTCGTGTATGATTCAGCATCGCTTCTGTCGTTTTACCATTACGGCGACCGCAAAGAGTACCCCTGGATTAACAATGAAAAATGGGCATCGATAGCATGGGACCCTTTACAAAAGTGTGCAACGTGTGACTGGCACCATCGTTGTGGCCAAACATTAACTCGCCACCATTACCGCGACTCAGCCGATTTAATAATATGCTCACACGATTTTTACATGGAGCATATTTGGACAAAAGAATCACGTAAGCGTGAAGGCCAGCTTCCACTTCTACCAGACGCAAGCTGTGTTGTATTTGACGAAGGTCACTTACTAGAGTTCTCCGCACAAAAGGGATTAACGTACCGTTTCCACGAAGGAACGTTGCACTCGATGCTAACGAACTTTTTAAGTGAAGGTGTCAGAGAGGAATCTCTCTATTTAATTGAAGATATTCTCGAACTTCATGAGCAATGGTTTGACATCATGCATAATGAAGCGCGCTATGTTGAAGGCTCGAACCGGAAGGAAGTCCCAAGATCGAAAGACATGATTCGGATCGCCTCTAGCATTGATGTAAAAGTACAGAAGCTACTAGAGCAGCTAGTATTTGATTCCGAGCTCTATATAATAGAAGAGTATTATGTGAAAATGATCGAGGAATATTTAGAGTTTTTATCTTACGGTTTGTCCATCTTGTTAAAAGACAACGAGGGGATTTTCTGGCTAGAAGGGCATGAAGAGGACAGCACACTTGTCATTATGCCGCGTCTAGTCGAGACAATATTGCGCCAGGAAGTTTTTTCGCAAAAGATTCCATTTGTGTTTTCTTCCGCCACATTATCACAGGCGGGCGACTTTTCTTATATCGCAAGCAGCCTAGGCATTGAACAATATGCGTCGTTCACAGTGGCCTCACCATTTGACTACGAAGAAAACATGAAAGTGCTCGGACATACTTTTGAAAAAGAAGAGCAGAAATGGTCCGACATAATCGATGCGCTAAAAGCGAACGGCGGACGCTCACTTGTATTGTTTACATCGATTGAAGAAATGAACCGATTCAGGGTAGTGGCCGATACTCAAGACCTGCCATTTGACATAGTGTATGAAGGCGACCGCGAAATCAGCGACATCGTGCGCGACTTCCAAACAGATCACACAACGGTGTTATGCTCATTCAACCTGTGGGAAGGCCTTGATGTACCAGGCGAATCACTCACACAAGTCATCGTGTCATCTTTACCATTTCCACCACACGATCCTGTGTTCCAAGCGAAACGCCAAGACGCTCACAATCCGACCGAGGAAGTCGACGTACCATACATGCTACTTCGTCTCCGCCAAGGCGTGGGCCGCCTAATTCGCACAAGCGAAGACTTCGGTAAAGTCCACATTTGGATGACGGCTGCTGAAAAACGCGACTACCTAGCACAAATTGAAGCAGTATTGCCAGTGGGGATGGAATTTTAAAGGTTACCTCGTGTAGCTGTTATACGGCACCTGTATAACCAGGATTTACGCCGGATAAAGTAAGGTGCTATACGACCACAATTCAAATCTGATGCAAAACAACATAATGCCACAATGAATCTCATACTAAAAAAAGGTGAAGCCGTATTTTGGCTTCACCTAATTTATTTTGTAGTTTATCTTGTACTAACAATCGCATCCAGTTGTTTTTGTAAATGCTGCAAAGTGTCAGCAAGTGGGCGCTCCTGCGTAGCGGCTTGCTTGTCATAAACACGTTTTAGTAGCTGAACCCAGTCGTTGTTTGTGTTCGCCATAATAATTCCTCCCCCGTTATAATTCGATCGTACGGAGGCTGTTTTCGGTAGCTGGCTAGCATAGGAGATCTCATCGTTCCATGGACCAGGCACCCCTCGAGTGCCAGGCACCTTTCTCCAGTAGCCCCTTTAGCTTTGCGTCACCGCTTTTCAACGGCTTTGCCCTTCTCGTACGATGTACTTTCATTATATCGAAAATATAGGTCTTTTTGTATAGGAAGCAGGTACTAGCCCATCGAAAATCACTCCTAACCCCAATCCAAATAACCAAAGTCCAAAGCCGCCCCCCACTAAACCCTACCCACAAACTCCCTCAGTCGCCGCCGCCTACCCCCACCAAACCAAAAACTACCCACACTTCCCCTCAAATGTGCGTTTTGAAACCAATAAGTGGTATAATAATAAGATGAATTTTTTTCGGGAGGCCGATTTGATGCTGCGGGATCAACTGGAACGCGAGCAAGTGCTACAAGCTGCTAGTGACTTAAAAAACGAAATACTAACTTTAAAGCACGACGGGCAAACATTAATGAAGGACGGCTTTAAGCTATACCAGCAAGGCAACGTATTTAATGTGCAAGTAATAGATGACACGGTGATTGGCAATGTGATGGACAGCTCACTAGAAAATCCGAAGCTGTACTTAACAGACTTCGATCGCAGCCATTGCTCATGCTTTTATGGAGGAGTATGCCCACATCAAGTGGCACTCTTTTTTTACATATTTAACTCGGTGGCGCGCGTAGGCGACTTTATCCAAGAAGTGCGTGAACAGCAACGCGAACGGCAGCTACCGAGCATACTTCAGCAGCATGTCAAACGAGCGCGCGAATATGTCGATGAGCCCGTCTACAATGAAAAATCAATTGAACAGTGGCTCACCTACTTTGATGAACAATTCGAAGAGTTTATGAAAACACAAAAACTAAGCAATCCCTTTATCATATCGCAAATGTATCATCTCTATTATTTAGGCCTAAAAAAGCACGCCCCAACGAACCAAGAACAAAAGCGGCTGTTTGTCATACTAGCCGGCATCGTCGTACTGCAGAAGGCGATTGACGTGTATACTCGCGGCGAATACAACGATTATATGAGAAAATACCACGTCGACACGTACCTCGCCAACATCGTCGAAAGCACAGTTAACAATGCTGTCGGGACACCGTTTCCGAAAGTGCTAAAGCCTTTTATTGAAAAAATAATTCCGATTGCGCGCCAGCTGTTGGATAGGGAATCACTTCCGGGACTGCGGCTCCGCATGTATAGAGAGCTATGGTCAAACTTATTTACAGATTCATCGTGGCGTCAAAACGAGCTTGAGGTCCTAAAACAGTCATCAACGCCCCTGGCGGGAAAGGTGCGCGCTCATCTTCATTTTTTATTAGAAGAAACGGCACAAGCGACGACAATGCTCGCAGAAGCAGAAGAGCCACTGCCACAATTACTCGAGTGGTTAACAGCCCTTATTAGCTGGGAAAAATGGGACACGACTAAAGAGTACGTGCCGCTATTGTTACAGCATGCGCCAGCATATGTTACAGAGCTACGAACACGAGAAACAAAGCGCGATGCGACAAAGCACATACTCGCTGTGCTAGACAATTATGCGTACACAACGGATGACTTCGACGTGTATGAGCATTTGCTGCGAACGCTGTTTCCGTATAGCTATGTCGAAACGTACCATTACTACTTATATAAACAGCGCTATCGCGATTGGGTCGAGCTCCAGCTTTTATTGGATTATCCAGTAGAAGGCATTGATAAGCACGACTTGAAAACAATTGAAAAAGAAGCAAGTGAGCTGTTGTTACCGGTGTATCATCGCTCTGTCATAACAGCGATTGCGGAAAAAAACCGCAAAAGCTATAAACGCGCGGTGCGCCATATGAAAAAGCTGCGCACGTTATATAGAAAGCAAAAGCAAGAGCCAACGTTCCAAACGTACATCGAGCGCATGGCCAATGAATACAAGCGTCTTCGCGCTCTTCAAGAAGAGATGGAGCATGCAGGACTGATCAAGAAGGAGGTGTAACAGATGCGAACACAGGCGCTAAAGGTATATGCAAGGTGGCACCACAATACGACCCTTTTAATCTCGGTTACCGATGACGCAGGCTTGCCTGTCAAACCAGAGGATTGGCGCCCGTTGCTATTTTCGTGGCACGATAGCTCGTTTTACGGCACGTTTGTTGAAATCGTGGACACCCCTAGAGAGCAAGGCATTCTTCTCGATGCGTGGCAGGCGGCCGAGCTGTTTGCTGGCGAAACGTGGAACTCGTTTGTGCAGTGGACATGGGACGATACGTGTCAAAAGCTGCAAACTGTTGCACCGCAAATTGTTCAAATTATCGCACAAGGGGATTTTGCGCCGACGCTAGAAGGCTGGCGCGCCCTCGATAACAGCGATGAGTTTTTAAACCAGTGGTTATCAGAGGCCGTAAAAGCATATATTGCAACAGATGGCGAAGTGGCTGACGCGTGGACAGCGATTCAAGAGGCGTATCCTCTACTTATGAGCGAGGCGCCAGCTGTTGTCGATGAGCATGATTATCTTGAAAAAATAGGCTGGCTGCAGGACAACACACCATTTACAGTCGGATTGCGCTTAGAAGAACCAGATGAAGACGAAGAGCCATGGCGCTTACGCCCGTTTTTCCGAAGCAAAGAAGACGATGATGATGTGTATGACTTTTTGCCAAACGAATGGCACGACTTTTCTGAGCGGTTAACAAGAGAGCAAACGATATGGCGTGAGCTCGTTCCGTGGATTGTCGCCGAGGATGGTATAAAAGAAGAGTTGAGTGAGTTCGAGGCGTGGGAGTTTTTAACAGTGGCAAGTGAAACGTTAGTCGCAGCGGGCGTGGAAATTTTACTACCGAGCTGGTGGCAAGCGATTCGCGATGCGAAGCTGTCGTTAAAAGCAAAAGTGCGCTCGTCAGTCGGCAGTCGTCCGGGCTCAATTTTTGGCATGCAATCACTTGTCAACTTTGACTGGCGCGTGTCCACCCAAGGTGGCGCCGAGCTATCAGAGGATGAGTTCCGCAAGCTAGTTGAACAAAAGCGGCGCCTCGTCTACATTCGTGGACAATGGATTAAGCTCGATCCGGAATTTTTAAAAACAGTGCAAGCCGTTCTTCGTAAAGCAGATAAAGAAGGCTTGCACGTACGCGATGTATTAGCGGCGGAGCTTGGAGCGGGTTCTGTGTTTGAAGGCATTGAAGATGCACCAGACATTGAGATTGAAGCAAATCCTCACATTTTAAAAATGCTACAGCAGCTGTCGCAGTTAACAGACATTCCCGAACTGCCTGTACCAGAGGAATTGCATGGCGAGCTTCGCCCATACCAAAAGCAAGGCTACGAATGGCTCAGCTTTTTGCGTGGCTATGGCTTTGGTGCCTGCTTAGCGGACGACATGGGACTCGGAAAAACAATTCAAACGATCACCTACTTACTACACGTGAAGCAGACCGAAGGCTTCAACACACCGGCTCTGATCGTCGCTCCGACATCCGTGCTCGGCAACTGGCAAAAAGAAATCGAGACGTTTGCACCGTCCTTGAACGTGCGCATTCATTATGGTAGCACGCGCGCAAAAGGCGCCGACAATTTCCCAAGCTGGATCGAAGGCGCGGATGTAATTTTAACATCATACACGTTAGCACAGCTTGATTTTGAAGAGCTATCAGAGGTAGAGTGGCAGGCAATCTGTCTTGATGAAGCGCAAAATATTAAAAATGCGTACACGAAGCAGTCGCGCGCGATCCGCAAGCTAAAAACAAAGCATGCCATCGCGCTCACAGGGACGCCGATGGAAAACCGCCTAACTGAATTGTGGTCGATCTTCGACTTTATCAATCCAGGCTACTTAGGCAGTTTGCAAAGATTTCAACGAAAGTTCGTCGCACCAATTGAGAAGGACAATGATAAGGAAAAAATTAGCCAAGTGCAGCGCCTCATTCGTCCGTTTCTGCTGCGCCGCACGAAAAAAGATCCAGAGGTGGAGCTCAACCTGCCTGATAAGCAGGAGCAAAAAGAGTTCTGTCCGTTAACAGTCGAGCAGGCTTCATTATATGAACAGCTCGTCAATGATACATTTGCTCAAATCGAAAAACTAAACGGCTTTGAGCGACGAGGGCTCATCTTGAAAATGATTGGGCAGCTCAAGCAAGTTTGCAACCACCCTGCTTTATATTTAAAAGAAGCCCGAGGAGCTCGCGCCGTCACCACTGCCCACGTCGAACGTTCGAACAAGCTCGTGAAGCTACTAGATTTAGTCGCTAGTATTCAGGAGCGCGAGGAAAGCTGCTTAATTTTTACCCAATATATCGGCATGGGTGAAATGATTGTGAAGCTATTGGAGGATAAGTTCGGTGCGGACGTCGAATTCTTGAACGGCAGTGTGCCGAAGCAAACGCGCGACCGGATGATTGAGGATTTCCAAGCGGGGCAGGGTCGCGTGCTCGTGCTGTCGCTAAAAGCTGGCGGGACCGGCTTGAACTTAACGGCCGCCAATCACGTTATCCATTACGATCGCTGGTGGAATCCGGCTGTTGAAAATCAGGCGACAGACCGCGCCTACCGCATCGGCCAGAAGCGGTTTGTACACGTGCATAAGCTGATCACGACCGGCACGCTCGAGGAGAAAATTGATTTCATGCTCGAGAAAAAGCAGTCGCTGAACGACCAAATTATCCAAAGTGAGCAGTGGATCACCGAGCTTGACACCGATGAGCTGCGCGAATTAATTATGCTGACGTAAATTTTGGGGTGAATATGGGTCGGGCACTCGAAGGAGGCCTGACCTCATGAAAGAAAGGGGAGCAACATGCCACGCAAAAAGAAGGCTGAGCCCGTGCCGGCCAAGCACGAGCAAAAAGCAAAAGAATGGCAAGAATTCTACATGCTCATAGCCAAAAAGCTAGCAAACAAAGCCCCGCACGCGAAGTAGTGTGGGGTTTTGTTTAGGGGGAAACACATCAACTTAAAGTCCTTAATCTCTTACACGAATAATGGGTGCTGATCCATGGTATTCGTAACGGTATGGGCAAAATTTCGTGGTTTATGGGCGAAATTTCGTGAGTTATGGGGAAAAGAAGTTGATCGGTTTATGGGCAAGAATCAGTGATTTATGGGTAAAATCTCAAGATTTATGGGCAAACACACTGCCTGGCATATTGAATTGAATACGACCCGCCACAAGGTGTCCGACGAGCTCCATCAAGTCGGAAACCTTTTTTGCGTTCCTAACACGGCGCTCCAATCCCACCCCCAACACTCCATTTTTGAACAATTCCTCCAAAATTTAAAAATAAAGTGGAAAACATCTTCACAATCATCCGCCCATATGTTACTATACAAATAGTTAAAACATTCCAATTGTTACAGTTACATAATTTGCTAGCTTAGTAGAACCTGGCAAGACATGTTCAACATCAAGCAAATGTCACCAACAGAACTCGCACACAACCCTACACCACGACAAACTCAACTAGACAACTACCTACACCAAAGACGCAATACGCACAACTCATTTTCAAGCAGCACACGTACATCATGAAACGCATTACCCAATCTATATCGACCAACACCAAAGACTTACGACCATCACACACGCGCTGCACTTACACATTATTTACTCAACAACCATGACCCAACACGCATCCACCAACAAGATTTCGCACAAGGCAACACCAACCCTGGTTTCACGGGGCGCAGAAAACTCTCTGCAACCCTTTTAATACTTACAAAATGAAAGCGCTTAAACAGAAAGGATGGAATAGGGATGTTAAAAAAGAATGTTTGGCTACTGTTTTTGCTAGTATTTATGCTTTTCATGGCAGCTTGTGGCAACAATGATGAAGAAGCGTCATCTGACACGAACACTGAAACAACTCCAGCTACAACGGAGACAACAGAATCAGACCCACCAGCTGAAGACCCACCAGCAGATCCGATCGAAATTGAATTCTGGACAATGCAGCTTTCGCCAACGTTTGATGACTATATTAACGGCGTCATCGCGGACTTCGAAGCACAAAACCCAACTGTCAAAGTAAAATGGGTTGACGTACCGTGGGGCGACATGGAGAAAAAAATCTTAGCGGCTGTTGCATCAAAAACAGCGCCAGACGTAGCGAACTTGAACCCACAATTCGCGTCAAAGCTTGCTGAGCTTGATGCCCTTGTGAACATGGACGAAATGGTCCCAGCCGACGTGCGCGGCCAGTACTTCGAAGGCGTGTGGAAATCAAACACATTCAACGGCAAAACATTCGGTGTACCTTGGTACCTATCATCTCAAGTTACAATGTACAACACGAAAATTTTCGAAGAAGCTGGTTTAGACCCGAACACACCACCAGCAACTTTCGCCGAGCTATTCGACGCGTCTAAAACAATTAAAGAACAAACAGGCAAATACGGCTTCTATCCACCACTTGACGGTAGCCATGCCCTTGAAACAATGGTCATGATGGGTGTCGACCTAACTGACGAAGGCATGACAAAAGCAACATTCAACACACCAGAAGGAAAAGAAGCATTCGACTTCTTCGTGCAACTATATCAACAAGAGCTCATCCCACGCGAAGTACTAACAGAAGGTCACCAAAAGGCAATCGACATGTACCAAGCTGGCGAGCTAGCTATTCTATCATCTGGCCCGCAGTTCCTGAACATCGTTAAAGAAAACGCGCCAGACATCCTGGCTGCTACAAAAACAGCACCAATCATCACAGGTAAAACAAACAAGAAAAACGTTGCGGCTATGAACCTTGTCGTGCCAAAGCAAAGCGAGCACCAGCAAGCAGCCGTAGACTTCTCACTATTCATGACGAACGGCGAAAACCAAGTTAAGTTCGACAAAATCGTGCCGATCTTACCATCAATCGAAACAGCATTAGACGACCCGTTCTTCAATGAACTACCGGCTGATCCAACGCCGATCGACGAAGCGCGCATCGTATCAGCTAGCCAGCTTCGCGACAGCGAAGTGCTCATTCCTCCTATGAAAAACTACGAGGACCTAAAAACGTCAATGAACGAAGCCCTACAAGCAGCCATGCTTGGCGAGCTAACAGTCGACGAAGCACTAGCACAAGCCGAAGCAAAATGGAACGAAATCCTAGCTCAATAACTAGCTATATATATTTTGGGAAAAGAAAGGGGGAAAGGGATCGGATCCTTTCCTCCTTCTCTTTAAAGGCTACCCTAACCGGCCCACTGTAGCCCGCCAAAAGTAGGACGGCGGTGCGCGGCACACCTTACCGATTGCGCGGGTTAGCAACATCACCAATTCTAGCGCGGATGTTGAGCCCAAACCTGTGCGCGGCACCGCCGAAAACGGGAAATATGAGGTTAGCGCACGAACCATGAGGCGCGGCACCGCCGAAAACGGGAAATCTGGGTTGACGCAACGAACGTAGGTGGGCGGTGACGCATAAAACCGTAAAAACCTCAGGTCACAGCCCGGAAAATGATGAAAGTGGGTCACACAAACCTGAAATGTAATAGAAACTCAGATCGATTTAAGTCGCAAATTATCGGATATTGTCGGTACGTGGTACCGACAAATTTGATACTGAGATAAACCCAGTCATATCAAGGCTGCAAAACATGTCGAGCGAAGTCGGTACAATGTACCGCCAAAAAACGACACAACAAGACAAAATTACAGTGAAATTCCGATATCAAACCTAACAATACTTACAATACCAGGGTCTACCACCCGAACATAGATACACGCGGTACATACCGCAGCCCTAGATTCACACCCTTGAATCCTAGGTAACGAATCAACTAGTATGCGCGGCATCCACCGCAACCAATGCACAAACTAGCAACACATCACGAAGAAAGTATGGTGAGTGAAATGGACTACACAACTTTCAATTTTAAAGATGTTCAAGGATCTTTAATCGTATCTTGCCAAGCATTAGAGGATGAACCACTTCACGGAGCTGACATTATGGCGAAGATGGCCGTCGCTGCCGAAATGGGCGGTGCAAGAGCTATTCGCGCCAACAGCAAGCAAGACATCATCGCCATCAAGCAAGCTGTGAAGCTCCCAGTCATCGGGCTCGTCAAGCGCACGTATCCCGATTCGGACATCTATATAACCGCAACTAAACAGGAAATCAACGAGCTGCTCGAAGCGGGCGCTGACATGATCGCGATCGATGCGACAAAGCGAAAACGCCCGAACGGTGAATCACTAGAAAAGCTCGTCCAATACACTAAATCAAAACACGTCGCCATTATGGCTGACATATCAACCTTTGAAGAAGGGTTCAACGCCGAAAAACTAGGCTTTGACTGCGTGTCGACAACGATGTCTGGCTACACGCCATATTCACCACAACAACCAGGACCAGATTTTACGCTTCTTGAAAAATTAGTCACCACGCTACGCATTCCTGTGATCGCGGAAGGGCGCATTCACTCGCCGGAGCTTGCGAACCAAGCCCTGCAGCTAGGCGCGTTCGCCGTTGTGGTGGGATCAGCCATTACAAGACCTCAAGACATAACAAAACGTTACGTACAGGCAATAAAGGATGGGAAGTCAAATGACAATATTACATTCGCATTTAAAAAGCAAAATCGCTGGGCTTATTAATAGCCACTACCCTTCACTAACAAAGTCAGAGCAAAAGGTAGCAAGCGTCGTCGTTGAGCAGCTTGAAAAAGTTCTCTATTATTCGGTCACGGACTTAGCCGATGTCGCTGAAGTTGGCGAAACGACTGTTCTCCGATTTTGCCGCAAAATCGGACTCAAAGGCTACCAAGAATTCAAGCTTGCGATCGCCAAAGACTTATCAACGATGGAACAAGAGGAACCGGACGAAGGCACGAACTTTATTTCCGCCATCTCCAACTATACGAAAAATGCTATCGATGAAACGATGCATTTAATCAACGAGCAAGTACTGCAACAAGCTATCAACGTCTTAAACGAAGCAAAATCAGTCTACTTCTATGGAGTCGGTACCTCCGGCTTAACCGCGCAGGATGCCAAATACCGCTTCATTCGAATCGGACGCCAAGTCGATGCCATCATCGACCCGCACATCCAAGCGATGACAGCTGCCACACTATCAAAAGGCGATGTCGTCGTCGGTTTAAGCGTATCGGGAAGCACGAAGGACACGATTGACTCATTATCAATTGCAAGACAAAACGGCGCAACGGTCATCGCCATCACGTACTACGCGCGATCGCCTATTACAAAAATAGCAGATTATGTCCTCCTAAGTGGCGGTAAAGAATCCCCACTAGAAGGTGGCTCACTCGCATCGAAAATCGCCCAACTCTTTGTCATAGACCTACTTTGCACCGGCCTCGCCCTGCAAAACAAAGAGCAAGCCATCAAGATGAAAGAAAAAACAGCCCAGGCTGTTGTTGAAAAAATATATTAAGTTTGGCCCGTCAACGAGGTGACAACCATGAAAGCTATCGGCATTGACATCGGTGGCACCGCCATCAAAGGCGCCATCATCGACACAAACGGCACTTTCCTTGTAAAAGAAAAAATAAACACCGACATCACGATAGGACGCGAAGGCATCCTGCAAGCACTGTTTACAATCATTGATAGATTGCTAGCACACGCTGCCGCGCTACCGAGCGATGCCACCGCACAACACGAAGTAACGGATACTGCACAACACGAAGCAACGGACACTGCACAACACGAAGCATCCGATACGACTCAACACGAAGCATCCGACACCGCGCAACTCGCGGGCATCGGCATCGGTTCAGCCGGTCGCATCAACCCGATCACCGGCGAAGTCGTCTACGCCACCGCCAACCTACCAGGCTGGCAAGGCACAAACATCAAAACAATAATAGAAGAAAAATACGGCCTACCTTGTCACGTTGACAACGATGCAAACGTGGCACTACTAGGAGAGTTGTGGCTCGGCCCACAACATCACTTTAAAAATGCTATTATGCTCACGCTCGGAACCGGCGTCGGTGGCGCCAACATCATTAACGGCCAGCTCGTAACCGGCGCGCACTGCCAAAGCGGGGAGTGGGGCCACGTCGTTCTTGTCCCAAATGGTCACCCATGCAACTGCGGCAAAAAAGGCTGCATCGAGCAGTATCTATCAGGTACCGCACTCGTACGTCAAGCGAACGAAGCCGTAAACCAGGCAAACGCACTCGTACGTCAAGCGAACGAAGCAGTCGGTCCAACTTCAACACAATACACGCATGGCCAACAAGTATTTGTAGATTCCGCGATGCACGAAGTTGTCGACACGTACCTAGACTACTTAGCGCTCGTAATCTACAACATGACTGTAGCCATCGATCCAGACGCTATCATTATTGGTGGCGGCGTGATTGACTCGAAACACATATGGTGGCCGCAACTCATCACCAAACTAGCAACTTACGAAGTCGCAACACCGATCATCCCAGCCGCCCTCGGTAATCAAGCAGGCGTCGCTGGTGCTAGTAAACTAGTTTTCGACGCGCACACGCAGAATGCCTGATTTCCGCAGAAACACCTGGATTTTCAGCAGAAAAGCTTGAGTTTTCCGCAAACGCACGTGGATTTTCCGCAGAAACACTTGTTTTTTACGCAAAACAACCTAAGTTTTACGCACAAACACATCGGCTACACTAGCGAACTAGCAAAATACGCATAAACTCGAGAATTTCGCGCATAAACAGCAAAAATTGGCGCATAAACGCGAGAATCACACGCATAAACAGCAAAAGTTGGCGCATAAACAGCAAAAACTGGCGCATAAAAATTTTGGCAAGCAAAACACCGGAGATTCACCCATAAACACCAGGATTCAGCCCATAAACGGCGAAATTCAGCCCATAAATAGCAAAACTCAGCCCATAAACCTTTTTCTCAATCACCACCCACACCACAACGAATTAGAGGTGACACAATAATGAAACGAAATCCGTTCACACCGTTTCTATTTTTACTACCGGGATGTATCATCCTCGGCGCATTCATATTTTACCCGATGCTCGACGCCATCTGGCTCAGCTTCACCGACTACAACATGGTCCAAGAAGCAAATTTCGTCGGCCTAGCAAACTACGAAGAACTATTCAAAGACGACCTATTCTGGAAAGTGCTCGGCCAAACGTTTTTATACTTAATCGGCGTGGTCCCAGCGCTCGTTATACTACCAATCTTCCTTGCGATACTCGTCAACCAACAAATCAGAGGCATCGCCTTTTTCCGCTCGGCTTACTACGTGCCAGTTGTCACATCAATGGTTGTAGTCGGTATCATGTGGAAATGGGTATACGCTGACAAAGGAATTCTCAACTATATACTAGATGCGTCCGGCATCATTCAAGAACCTGTCCACTGGCTTACATCGACAACGACGTCCATATTTGCCGTCATGGCGGTGACTGTTTGGAAAGGGCTCGGCTACTACATGGTAATCTACCTCGCTGGCTTGCAGTCGATTCCGTCCGAACTATACGAGGCAGCGCGAATCGATGGGGCGAACAAGTGGAAGCAAATCCTCCACATTACGATCCCCTTGCTCATGCCATCCATTATGATCGTGTCGATCATGTCGTCCATTTCCGCCATGAAAGTGTTCGAGGAAATCTATGTCATGACAGGTGGCGGCCCATTAAACAGCTCAAAAACACTCGTGTTCTATATTTACGAAGAAGCATTCACGAAGCTTAACATGGGCTATGCGAGTGCCGCAGGTGTGATCCTGTTTCTCATCACGCTTATCCTATCAATACTAAACATTCGTTTTATGAATAAAAAAGAAACAGCTATCAGGGGGTAACATAGATGCGGGCGACAATATCGTACACATCACTCGCAACTACGAAACACCACCGGCAGCCAAAGCATTATCCTGGCAGCACCACCAACATACTTTGAACATGAAGGGGGTAACTATATGAGTGCGCCACAGCTTGAAAAAGCCCAACAGCAAGCCGAGCTAAAACAACAACCAACCATACACATACCAAAGAAAAAACTACAACCAAAAGACATACTTAAAAAAGCAATATCGTACGCGCTACTGTTACTCATGACAGTGCTAACAATTGGACCATTTCTGTGGCTCGTCGCCACATCACTAAAATCAGGCAGCGAAAACATCTTTGCCTACCCGCCGCAACTCATACCAGAGCAACCGACGCTGCAAAACTACGTCGAAGTCATGAAGGCATTCCCGTTCTTCCGCTACCTGTTTAACAGCATCATCGTAGCGGTCGCAACCGTCGTTTTAAACATTATTTTTTGCTCGCTCGCCGCGTATCCACTCGCGCGCATGCAATTCCGCGGCAAAAATATAGTTTTTATCCTAATCATCAGCACGATGATGATACCGTTTCAACTGCTCATGATTCCGATTTATATACTCGCGCTTAAGCTCGGCTTACAAAACACGTACGCAGGCCTGATCCTGCCACACGCGACAACCGCGTTCGGTATTTTCCTAATGCGCCAAGCGTTTCTCACGATTCCGTTTGAGCTTGACGAATCCGCGCGCATGGACGGCGCGAACTCGTTTCAAATATGGTGGCGCGTACTTATGCCACTCGTCAAACCGTCCGTCGTCACCCTCGCCATCTTTATTTTTGTTATGGCATGGGGCGACTTCCTATGGCCGCTTATTATCTTAAACGACCAAACGATGTACACGCTACCGCTCGGCGTTAACACCCTCGCCGGTAGCTTCTCAGCGAACTGGCGCTACATCGCAGCCGGCTCCGTCATATCGGTGCTACCAATCATTATCTTCTTCGCCATCATGCAGAAGCACTTTATCGCCGGCGCCATGAAAGGAGCAGTAAAAGGATGACACATACTAACGACCATACAAACGAGGCGCGCACCACAACGAGCGCGCCCAACGATACAGCACCAACCCGAGCTGAGAACCGCATGACAACGAGCACACCCAACCCAAACCCAGCCGAAAACCATGTGACAGCACCATCCCAGACCCACCACCACCCACACACCACTTGTCACATCGTCTTTCACACGCACTGGGACCGCGAATGGTACTTCCCATTCGAACAATTTCGCCACCGCCTGCTCACCGTCATGGACCGCATCATCCACGGCCTCGAGGCCGGCGAAATCAAAGCCTTTGTCATGGACGGGCAAATGGCCGCACTCGAAGACTACCTAGACGTCTGCGAGCCGGACAAAAAACAACGCGTCCAGAAACTAATCGAAACGAACAAAATCATCATCGGCCCGTGGTACGTCCTAGCCGACGAATTCCTCGTCGCAGGCGAATCACTCATCCGCAACCTAGAAATTGGACACAAGCTCGCCAACCAATACGGCGCGCCACAACGCATCGGCTACCTGCCCGACACGTTCGGCCACATCGGACAAATGCCGCAAATCCTCCAAGGCTTCAGCATCGACAACGCGATCCTAGCCCGAGGACTCAACGCCCAAGCGTCCGAACTATACTGGCAAGCACCAGACGGCTCAGAAGTACTCACTATCTTCTTGCCAGAAGGCTACTACCAGCCCGTACTAGACGATGCCAACTATGAAACAGCCACCACCCAATACTTTGACAAAATCAAACGATACGCCACCACCTCCCAGCTCCTCCTCACATACGGAGGCGACCACCTTATGCCGGGCTATGGTGATGTTGATGAAAAAATAAACAAGCTACAGCTTCATCCGAGTACATATGAAGCATACCTCGAAGCGGTCAAACGCGAGCTGCCGCTCGAATTATCCGTTCACAAAGGCGAAATGCGTAATAACGAGCATTTGTACGTTCTACCGAATGTGCTCTCCACTCGGTCATATTTAAAAGAACAAAACCAGCGCATCGAGGACGTCCTTACGGGCTACATCGAACCGTTATTTGCGCTTTGCGCTCAAGCTGACTATCCAGCTGTATATATAGAAGATACGTGGAAGCTACTTTTGCAAAACCATCCGCATGACAGCATTTGTGGCTGTAGTGTTGACGACGTGCACGACGAAATGGAAATTAGAACGAAAAGATTGGAGCAGCGCATGAGCATGCTTGAACACCAAGCACTGCAAGCAGCAGGCTACCGCGATGACGCGATGAGTGGACGCGGCCTGCGTAAGCCGTTCGACGATTGTGCAACGTTTGCACTGTTTAACCCGCATCCTGTACCATTCACCGGCTGGGTGCAAGGCCGTGTCTGGCGACACGACGACAAGTCGTTTATTTTACAAGACGACAGCGGCAACAAAATTGTCCCGACCATTTTATCGCAATCAACCGGGCGCGTCTTTGAATCACCTGTTGATGCGTTCCCAGAATTTAAGCAAGCAACCTTCTATGATATCGCTATTCATGTGAAAAATGTACCGGCCCTCTCGTTATCATCGTTTACGATGATCGATGGAGAGCCGAAGGAGCTAACGATGGAACCGCAAGCTGAAAATGAATATATCAAACTAAATATAGAACGAGATGGCACACTCACACTTTTTGATAAAGCTAAACAACAAGAATACAAACGCTTAATGCAGTTTTATAGCACACTTGATGCCGGCGATGAGTATAATTACTCCCCACCTGTTAACGACCAGAAAACAATCGCACGCCTCATGGGTGAGCCAATTATTCACAGCAACAACAACGTGTCTGTCGTACGTTACACACTTGGCATGCAGCAGCCTGCGTCATTAAATGAAGATAGAACGGGTCCAAGTGCGACCACAGTCAAAAGCTTAATTGATGTCATGCTTACTGTGACCGGCAAGCGAGTCAAAGTCAGTGTGACCGTCACAAATCGGGCCAAAGACCAACGTTTGCGCGTGACATACCCGCTCGTGACAAAACCAGACTTCACATACAGTGATACTGCCTTTGAAATTGTGAAACGACCTGCGGTAACAGCTGAGCAATTTGACGCACCAAAGCAAAAAGAAGTACCGGTTGTTGTTGAACCATCGCAATCGTTTATTCATGTTGATGACTTAACGTTTTACCACCGCGGTCTGCAAGAATACCAAGTGTATGAAAATTCACTCGATATTACAGTGCTTCGCAGTGTCGGCTGGTTGTCGCGTGATGACTTACGCACGCGCGGGGGAGGTGCCGGACCGAACATGGAAACACCAGGCGGGCAATGCATGGGCACGTATACGTTTGACTTTGCTTTTGAGCTAGAGCGTAAACAGCTAGCAGAAGTAGCGACAGAAGCGAAAATGTTCCGCGTGCCACCAAAGTTTGTTGAAGCGCACGTGCCAACACCTGTGAGTCTGTTTGAAATTGACAATCGTACGCTGCAATGGAGTACGATTCGTCGTAAACATGATCACGTCGAAGTACGATTGTGGAATCCGTGCGAGTCAGACGAAAACGTGAATTTCCTCTGCCCGCATCCGATTGTGAAAACACAGTTAAATGGGGATGTAATGCAGCGCTTATTTGATAATAGCGACACGATAAAAGGACATGAAATTGCAACGTATGTCATCTTAACTGAAGGAGCCGTCTAAGTATGCGCGAAAAACTAGCTTTACTACCTGTCGATGCGCGTCCTGTGACACGTGAATTGCCGCGAGACATCGCGGCAATCGCTGGCTGGGACGTACTATTACCTAATACGAACATACTTGGCTTTTTAAAAACACCAGCTGATCACGATGATATCGTGACATGGCTACACGAAGTAGCAGACGAAGTCGATGGCTTTGTGCTTTCAGTCGATATGCTAGCGTATGGCGGTTTAGTCGCATCACGCATTGCATCACAGTCACTAACTGACATCACAGCCCGCATCGAGCTACTGCGCGACTTAAAGCGCACGTATCCGAACAAACCAATCATCGCCTTTAGCTCAACGATGCGTATTTCTAATAACTATGTTAACGAAGAAGAAAAAGATTACTGGGCTGACTACGGCGAAGACATTTGGGCGTACTCGTATCATACGCATAAATATGAAAAAACAGGGTGTCCTGAGTCGTTTGAAAAAGTGAACGCGATGAAAGAGATTATTCCTGAGCCTATCTTAGAAGACTATCTCACAACACGCGAGCGTAACTTCAAGTTAAATGAATCGCTGTTTGATTTAGTGGAAACAGGTGTTATTGATACGCTCGTATTTCCGCAAGATGACACAGCCGAATACGGCTTAAATATTCGCGAGCAAGAACAACTCGTGCAAATGACAGCGGAGCGCAAGCTGTGGTCGAACGTCTTCATTTACCCAGGAGCGGATGAAGTCGCAAGCGTCATGACAGCGCGGATGATTTACGAGCTTATTGGTGCGACTAAGCCAACCTTTTTCCCGGTTTATAGTGGAGAGAAAGGTGCACTGCTAACCGCGATGTACGAGGACCGGCCTATAGTCGAGTCGGTCAAAGGACAAATATTTGCGTTTGGCTCGCACACAGTGGATACAAGTACAGATGCTGATATGCTACTAGCGGTGAACGTGCCTGGTAAACGCCAAGGAGACCTTGCGCTACAAAAATATATAAATGAAGTGGATACACCAGATCGCAACGTTGGCGAGTGGCTCGCGCGCATCAAGCATTACATGACAAAAGGGAAACAAGTCGCAGTTGCTGATGTTGCCTATAGCAACGGAGCCGATCCTGCGATGCTGCCACGTCTATTACAAGAAACTGATATTGAAAAATTAGCGGGATTTGCCGCTTGGAACACAGCTGGTAACACGATTGGGACGGTCGTTGCGCAAGCGGCGATGGTTCATTTAGTCGAAAACCTACAAACGGATTATTCCTACACGCACCTAGTCGAAGCCGGAGTCGCGCAGCACGTAAAAGGTGATAACAAGCATGCCAAGTATCGCAATATCCTCCTGCGCTTGCTAGATGACTATGTGTATCAAACGATAGTGCGCCAACATGTACGAGCTATCACATCTGACACAGACCCGCAGCTTCTCGAAAAGGTACGCGAAGCATTCTTGAAAGAAGCAGCTACATTACGCGACGCGACGAACTGGATCGAAGACATCTATTTACCGTGGGCTCGCACATTTGAAATCGGCATCACGTTACGAAAGGAGGGCCAAGCTTGAGAACACTATACGCTGATATTATCGTCATTGGCGGGAGCTTAGGTGGAGTGATGGCCGCACTAGCCGCTGCGAAAATGGGCAAGACAGTTATTTTAACAGAAGAAACATCATGGATTGGTGGCCAGCTCACGAGTCAAGCCGTCCCGCCAGATGAACACAAGTGGATCGAAGAATTTGGCTGCACCGCCACATACCGTGAATTCCGCAACAACGTACGCGATTATTATAGAGAGAATTATCCACTTCTTAAGGATAGTGAACGATTAAACCCTGGCAACGCATGGGTGAGTCGTATCTCACACGAACCGCGTGTCGCATTGCAAATGTTAGAAAACATGCTCGCGCCGTATGTAAGTAGTGGACGCGTCAACATATTACTAAATCATCTCCCTGTACGTGCGACTGTCGAAGACGATACGGTGACATCTGTGACAGTATCTTCAAAAGAAGAAATCGAACTACGTGGGCAATTCTTTCTCGATGCAACTGAGTGCGGAGACGTATTGCCACTTGCTGGCGTGGAATATGTCACAGGGGCCGAATCGAAAGTTGAAACAGGCGAGCTCCACGCGCCAGATGAACCGAACCAACAAGACATGCAGCCGATTACCCATGTGTTTGCTTGTGAGTATAGAGAGGGAGAAGACCATACGATTTCGAAACCAGAGCAATATGACTTTTGGAAACAGTACCAAGCACCGTTCCTCCAGCATAAACAGCTAAGCTGGTTTGCGCCAGATGCTGATACGGGTGGGTCAAAGGAATTTGCGATGTTTCATAAAGGTGACCTCTGGGGATTATGGGATTATCGTAGAATTATAGACAAAGATATGTATACACCGGGGCATTATAAAGGAGATATCTCGTTAATCAACTGGCCGCAAAACGATTACTGGCTTGGTTCGATTATTGACGTCTCGCCACAAGAACGAGCGAAGCATATCGAGTCTGCGAAACAATTGAGTTTATCACTGCTATATTGGTTGCAAACAGAAGCGGGGTATCCAGGGTTACGCTTACGTGGTGACCTTGTTGGAACGGACGATGGCCTTGCGATGTACCCGTACATTCGTGAATCACGCCGCATTAGAGCAATGTTCACCGTAGTCGAGGAGCACATTAGCGCCGAGACGCGCGGCAAAGCTGGCATTGCACGTTTTGATGACTCAGTTGGTATCGGGGCATATCGTATCGACCTTCACCCGACGATTGAAACGAATTCGTTCTTTTATACAACAAGCTATCCGTTTGAAATTCCACTGGGAAGTCTCATACCGATACGCGTGAAAAATTTACTACCAGCGTGCAAAAATATCGGCACGACCCATATCACAAATGGCTGTTATCGCGTGCATCCTGTCGAGTGGAATATCGGCGAATCAGTCGGCTACTTAGCTGCCTTTGCCGCAGAAAAAGGAGTGTTGCCGCGTGACATCCGTCGCAACAAAGATCTACTCAAAGAGTTTCAACATCTTCTAAAAAATCAAGGCATTCCTCTTCACTGGGACCAGCTACCCAACAACGGGGTAGGGAGTGCGATATAACTAAAACAAACGGTGCCAGGTGTCCGCGCGGACACCTGGCACCAATGAGTTATCAGGTTGGTAGCACACTGATAGAACATGCTAGCAAACTCACTAAAAACCGAGTAACACCACGGTTAGCAGATTGTCACACTCTGCTAGTAAACTACTAGCATATGCTAGCTTATTGATGTCTGGTGTGCCAAGTGGTGATAGGTGCCCAAAGGGTACCTGTCATCACAGGCACGTGTAAACATTCCTCTACTCACTCAACTTCCGTGCTTTACCCTTCAATCGAAGAATACCAGTGATCGTAAATCCGATTAAAACAACATAA
This sequence comes from Bacillus sp. HMF5848, assembly GCF_003944835.1. Taxonomy (GTDB): domain Bacteria; phylum Bacillota; class Bacilli; order Bacillales; family HMF5848; genus HMF5848. Next base: position 4,120,509 of record NZ_RWIV01000001.1, on the reverse strand, counting down.
ATGCCGCGCATAATATTGATACTTTCATAATCGACTCGTAGAAGCACAGTGATGAAGAGTGTCACGAGCATAGCAAGAACAAGATATAATACCGTTGCTAAGCTATTATACTTATGCGCCTTAGATGCGGTGTCTGAATAAATATCCGGTGTCTTCGCGCCTTCAGCAGGTGTGCGGAAATAGTGCCATCCTAGATACTGCGCACAATGCTCCCAGCCTGAATCTTCAAAAATACCAACATACTCTTCCATGTCGCTGTTGCGTGTAGTTTTGTAGTCGAGCTTGTAAATGTATTTAGTCGGTTTGATTTTTTCGAATGTATAAAAGCCCGTGTTGTAATGTCGTAAAGCCCACCCTTTTTCACCCATAGCTTGTAACCATTGTTCTTCCTTGTCATCTTGCCATGCCCAAAATAACTTGAATACTTTTTTAAACATGTGAATCTCCTCCTAGTGTTTCGACAATGTCTCTACTGATCACCACGAGCTGCTCTAGTCGTTTAAATTCTAATCGTACAACCTCAGAACCAAAATCCGTTAACTTGTAACACTTTTTGCGGTCAGTATCCTCAACCTTCAAAATCAATCCTTGTTTCTCCAATTTACTTAGCGCGCCATACAGTGTGCCGGGACCAAGTTTTACCTGGCTGCTACTCATCTCATCAACCTTCTGCATAATGCCATAGCCGTGCAGCGGTTCGGTCAGCGAAAGCAATATAAAATATGTCGTGTGCGTAAGTGGTAGTAATTGAGCGGCTAATTTCTTTGCCATCCCAAATCCCTCCTTTATATCGTATGTTGTTATATCGTTATGTGTTGTATCGTAGTTCGATATATATCGTATACCGATATATTACAACGAACCTACAAAGAAAGCAACCCTGTATATGGAAAAAGTTTAAAAAGGTAAAAATTCATACCCCTAGTCCTAGATAAAACTACACCACATTCCTATTTTCCTAGAAATTTCGATGCGTATAATATAATATATAAGGTATCGTACGAAAGGGCAAAATCACTGAAAAGTGGTGGCGCAAAACTATAGGGGCTAATGGAGAAAAAGGGGACATCCTCCTCCTACGCCAGCCAGTTACCGAAACAGCCTCCGTACGAAGTATCACCATCAAGGAGGAAGAAACACATGCAAGAAAGTTGGTTCACGCCGGAGCGTAAGCAAAAGTTATTTTATGCAGCAGTAGCATTAGGCGCAGCGGCAGTGGGAACAGTTGTATCGTTACTATCCAATTTGTCAGTGTAAGTATGAAAGCGACGAGGAACTATCAGCCTCGTCGCTTTTTTCGCACTCACTCTAAGGGGTCAGGTCCCCGCACGGGGACCTGACCCCCATAACCTACTTGCCACCAACAAGTAAGCCCTTACAAACCATGCCGTCCATTAAACGGAACGAAATATACAAATATTTCACACTAAAAATATACGCCAAAAGTATTAAACTCTGTAAATTTCTGTGCTATAATTTGACCTAGTTTGACAGAAAACGACTCTGCAGGAGGAAAACAATGGAAGAGACTATTAGCCTACGAGAATTATTCCAGGTGCTTCGTAAGCGTCTATGGTTAATTACAATTATTACTGTGATTGCAACAGTTACAAGCGGTATTATGAGTTACTTCGTTATAACACCTATCTATCAATCTTCGACACAATTACTAGTGAATCAAGCAAAAAGTGATCAACCCGTATACAATGTAAACGACATTCGTACAAATCTAGAGTTAATTAATACTTATAACGTGATTATGAAGAGTCCAGCTATTTTAGATATTGTAAAAGAAGAGCTGGATTTAAATATGTCGACAACCGAGTTAAACAGCAAGCTTACAGTCGGTAGTGAAAAGAACTCACAGGTTGTGAATGTGACAGTAGAAGATCCAGACCCGCAAATGGCAGCAGATATAGCGAATACTGTTGCATCTGTGTTTCAACGTGAAATTACAACGATTATGAACGTGGATAACGTGAGTATTTTAGCAAAAGCAGAAATAAATGATGCGCCAGTGAAACCACAACCAACATTGAATATGGCTATTGCTTTAGTAGTAGGTCTTATGGCGGCTGTAGGGTTAGCATTTTTACTAGAGTATTTAGATAATACGGTGAAATCAGAACAAGATATTGAAAAATTATTAGAGCTACCTGTGTTGGGTGCGATTACGGTCATTACACCAGATAAAGAAGTTAGCACAAGTAGGTCAGCTAGAAACGAAATGAATACAAGAGGTGAGACGGTTGGCTCGTAAGCAGAAAAAGACAGATGTAACGCGTTTAAATCGTAGCTTAATTACACACACAAACCCAAAATCACCGATATCAGAGCAATATCGTACAATTCGTACAAACATACAATTCTCATCTGTGGATCAGACTATTCGTTCTCTGATGGTCACATCAAGTGGACAGGCAGAAGGGAAATCAACTACAGTCGCAAATTTAGCAGTGGCTTTCGCGCAACAAGGCAAAAAGGTGTTACTTGTTGATGCGGATATGCGTAAGCCGACAGTTCACTATACATTTCAGCTTCATAACACGACAGGGTTAACAAACGTGTTAACACGTTTAGCGGTTCTGAAGGATGCGACGCAAACGACAGACGTTGAAAATTTAGAAGTGTTATCAAGTGGACCAATTCCACCTAACCCGGCAGAACTACTAGGTTCAAAAGCAATGGAGGACTTCTTAGTAGAGGCGTATGCGCACTATGATTTAGTATTATTCGACACGCCTCCTGTATTAGCTGTCACAGATGCGCAAATTTTAGCGAACCAATGTAGCGGTACAATACTAGTTATAAGTAGTGGCAAAACAGAAACAGAAGCAGCTGTGAAAGCAAAAGAGCTACTAGTAGCAGCGAAGGGGAAACTTCTAGGCGTTGTCTTAAATCAGAAAAAGGTAGATTCTGGATCGTATTATTACTACTATGGCGGAAAATAGTGAAGTTTGTCACACCGCCATATTAAAAATTCAGCTAGATAGACACGTTTCGACAAAATACACACCTTTTTGATTCTAGATTCCTATGCTACAATAAAATCCGTGGCCTTTAGCCCTATGTTGCTAAAGGCTACTAGTTCAATTGTACCAATAAGAATTATACTAAAAAAACAATAGGAGGGGTCCAATTGATAGAATTACATTGTCACATCTTGCCCGGTCTAGACGATGGAGCAAGGAATTTAGCAGAAAGTGTCGAAATGGCAAAAGTAGCTGTTGAAGAAGGTATAACAACAATTGTTGCAACCCCTCACCATAAAAATGGTCAATATACAAATGAAAAGCAAACCATTGATGAGGCGGTTGTAAGTTTCCAAAAAGCATTAACTGAACTACAAATCCCACTACAAATCCTACCAGGTCAAGAAGTAAGACTATATGGCGAGTTACTTGAAGATAAAGCGCAAGGCTTCCTAAATACATTAGCTGACAGCAAATATATTTTAGTCGAATTTCCATCTAATCACATTCCAAGGTATGCTGAAAAAATGCTTTACGATTTGCAACTTGCGGGGGTCATCCCTATTATTGCTCATCCAGAACGTAATGCCGAAATAATGGAAAACCCTACGAAGCTTTACGATCTTGTAAAAAAAGGGGCATATACGCAAATAACAGCATCAAGCGTAACAGGTCATTTTGGAAAGAAAATCAAGAAATTTTCATTAGAATTAGTAGAGCACAACCTCACACAATTTATTGCGTCGGATGCTCACAATGTTTCAAGTAGAGGGTTTCATTTGCGTGAAGCATATAACGTATTAGAAAAACAATTTGGTCAAGGTGTACACTTTATGTATCGAGAAAATGCAGAATTATTAGTGAATGGAAAAGCAGTGTATAAAGAGCTGCCTGAGAAAATTAAAAAGAAGAAGTTCTTACTTTTTTAAATGAAGGAAATGTTGTATGCTGGCGTGTGCTGTCATAGAGCATTTTTTTATTGATATATAGTTACAGTGCGCACCAATATATGTGAACTTGCTTTGAAGTTTTGTTTATTTAAGACAGTGAAGCAATCGTGTGCACCTTAAAAAAGGTGATGTCTCCTAACCTTTATCAACGGAGGCACTCGGTCATACCGTGGGTGGTCAGAGCGTCACCTTAGACGCAAGTCGTCATAGGTATGATGTGAGGGTGGGTTGGATGCCCATTTAATTATTGTTTTGCTACGTTTCTTCTATTATAAATAGCCGGAACGTAGCAAAATAATACATAAATTCAGAGAGGAGATACACATATTGAAAAGAGTGCGTAAAGCAATTATTCCAGCTGCAGGACTAGGAACGAGATTCTTGCCTGCGACAAAAGCGATGCCAAAGGAAATGTTACCTATAGTTGATAAGCCAACTATTCAATATATTGTTGAAGAAGCAGTAGAATCAGGAATTGAAGATATCATTATTGTAACGGGAAAAGGGAAGCGTGCCATCGAAGACCACTTCGATAACAACTTTGAACTTGAGCAAAACTTGCTAACAAAGGGGAAGCACGAATTACTAGAAAAAGTTCACAGGTCATCAAATGTAGATATTCATTACATTCGTCAAAAAGATCCGAAGGGGTTGGGTCATGCTGTATGGTGTGCGCGCAACTTTATTGGCAATGAGCCATTTGCTGTTTTACTTGGTGATGACATTGTACAAGCTGAAACACCAGGCTTACGCCAATTGATTAATCAATACGAAGAAACACATTCATCTGTAATCGGCGTACAGACAGTTCCGAATGATGAAACACATCGTTATGGCATTATCGATCCAGGTGCAGCAACAGGTCGCCGCTACCAAGTGAATGCATTTGTTGAAAAACCAGAGCAAGGTACCGCGCCTTCTAATTTAGCAATCATGGGACGTTATGTTCTAACACCAGAGATTTTTATGTTTCTTGAAGAACAACGAACAGGTGCCGGTGGCGAGATTCAACTAACAGATGCGATTCAAAAATTAAATGAGATACAAAGAGTATTCGCTTATGACTTTGAAGGTAAACGTTATGACGTCGGAGAAAAACATGGCTTTATCAAAACACAAATTGAATTTGCATTACAGCACCCAGAACTACGCAATGATATCATCACTTTTATGCAACAATTACTCGAAACTGAAAAAGTGAAATAAGGTGGGTGTACAATATGTCTGATTATGCAAAATCGGAGGCTCATAGAGTCTCCTCCATAGGTCAAAATTGGATTGACCTGAATGATACAAGAATATACCTAACAGTAAAGAGATTAATAGACATGTTGGGTGCTTTAGTAGGGTTGATTCTGTTGAGTCCATTATTTCTGTTCGTTGCTTTAGCAATTAAGGTAGAAGACCCGAAAGGTCCTATCTTTTTCGCGCAGACTCGAGTAGGCAAAAACGGAGAAGAATTTAAAATGTACAAGTTCCGTTCCATGGTAAGTGATGCGGAAGAAAAATTGAAAGAGTTACTTAAGTACAATGAAACTACGGGGCCACTTTTTAAAATAAAAAATGACCCGCGTATTACGAAGATTGGTAGATTTATAAGAAAAACAAGTATTGATGAGTTACCTCAGCTATGGAACGTCTTGATAGGGGACATGAGTCTAGTAGGGCCTAGACCGCCACTACCAAGAGAGGTAGCGCAATACTCAAAGTATGACAAACAAAGGCTCTTAGTTACTCCTGGTTGCACTGGTCTTTGGCAAGTGAGTGGTAGAAGTAATATTGGTTTTGACGAAATGGTTGAGCTAGACCTTAAATATATAAAAGAGAGAAATATCATACTAGATATCAAGATCATACTTAAAACGGTTCTTGTTTTATTTGGATCGAAAGATGCTTATTAAATATAGAAAATATTGAATAAAATAATTCGATTTATCATCAAGGTTTTTTAGAGTTTAACCTAATGATAATGCTAGAAGAGAGTGTGCTCTTAAATGAAAAATATTTTTATTATAGGAAGCAAAGGAATACCTTCAAACTATGGGGGATTTGAAACATTTGTAGATAAATTAACATTATATAAAAAATCAGAAAACATAAAGTATCATGTCTCCTGTTTGTCCAATAATAACGAAGAATTTGAATATAATGGTGCAAGGTGTTTTAATGTAAAAACTCCTGAAGTAGGGCCGGCAAAGGCAGTGTTATATGATATTATTTCATTACAACGTGTGTATGATTATATAGTAAATCATAAAATACAAGATGCAATTGTATATATTTTAGCTTGCAGAGTTGGGCCATTTATAAAAACATACAAGAACAAGTTTGATAATCTGAGTATACCTTTATATGTAAATCCGGATGGACATGAATGGAAGAGAGCTAAGTGGAATTGGGCAATTCGTAAGTACTGGAAGTATTCTGAAAGATTAATGGTTAAAAACTCAGATTTGTTAATCTGTGACTCAGTTGCAATACAAAAATATATTATAGAAGAATATAGGAAATATAAACCCAAAACAACATATATTGCATATGGTGCTACAATTAATAAACCAGAGCACATAAATGTTAACAAATATAGAAGTTGGCTAAAAAAGTGGAGTTTAAAAGAAAAAGAATATTACTTAATAGTAGGTCGTTTTGTAGAAGAAAATAATTATGAAACAATTATTCGTGAATTTATGAGATCAAAAACTAGTAAATCACTTGTTATAGTGACTAATGTTGAAAAAAATAAGTTTTACAAAAAATTAAAGGACAAAACTAGGTTTGATACTGATAAACGAATAAAGTTTGTTGGAACAATTTACGAGCAAGAGCTGATATATCAAGTTAGAAAAGGCGGATATGGATATTTGCATGGCCATGAAGTAGGAGGCACGAATCCATCGTTATTAGAGGCTATGGCAACTACACCATTGAATTTACTGTTAGACGTAGAATTCAACAGAGAAGTTGCGCATAATGCTGCTTTATATTTTGGGAAAGAAATCAATTCTCTCATGAAAGTAATCCAAATAGCTGATAATATAACAGATACTGAAATCGTTGATATAGAAAGAAAGGCAAAGATAAGAATTTTAGAGGGTTATTCTTGGGATAGTATTGTGTTTAAATATGAAAAACTATTTTTAGGGGAATGATAATGAAAATTCTGCATTACAGTCTAGGACTTCCTCCGAGCAGAAGTGGTGGTTTAGTAAGATACGCGATTGACCTTATGGAGGATCAAGCAAGAGTTAAAGGTACTACTATATTCCATTTGTATCCAGGAAGTATTGATCCCTTAAATAAGAGGACACGAATAACAAAAACTAAAAAGGTCGTTTCCAACGCAACACATTTTCAAATTATAAACTCGTTACCGCTCCCGCTGTTTAGGGGCATAAAGCATCCAGAAGATTTTATGTTATCCGGTCCATATGAAGAATATTTTAATTTCTTAAAAGATGTTAATCCAGATATTATTCATGTTCATACGTTAATGGGAGTTCATAAGGAATTTTTTGAATCTGCAAAAAATCTTGGAATAAAAACAGTATATACAACACATGATTACTTTGGTATATGTCCTACAATAAACTTATATAAAGATAGTCTAAAGAAAAATTGCGGTAACTTTGAACAAGGAGCAGGTTGTGTAAAGTGTAATACAAATGCTATGAGTACAAGCTCCTTATTTTTAACACAAACTCCATTATATCCTCTATTACGAAATCTTAAAAAATGGATAAAGAAAAATGCAGTAAATCATGATATACCGATTAATTTAGATAAAAAGGATATTAATAGAGAAGAAGCAGATAAATATTTTCAGTTAAGAGAATTTTATTTTGATATATTCAATAAAATAGATGTTTTTCACTTCAATAGTAGTATATCTGAAGGAGTATTTAGGAGGTATTTACCTAATATAAATGGTAAGGTATTAAACATTACGCACAATGGGATAAAAGATGTTAATTATAGTCTTCATAATGTAAGCTCAAAAATTCGATTAGGGTATTTAGGACCAATGAAGGAATATAAGGGGTTTAATCTTGTTCTTGATGCAGTTAAGTTATTACCATTTGATAAATATGATCTTCATCTTTATGGAGATGAGGGAGATTTTGAATTACCTAAAAATGTATTTTTACATGGGAAGTATTCGCATAAAGAACTTGATAGTGTTTTTTCAAATATTGATGTTTTAATAGTTCCAAGCATATGGTATGAGACTTTTGGTTTTATTGTTTTAGAGGCATTAAATCACGGTATTCCAACAATAGTATCTGATACAGTAGGAAGTAAAGACTTAGTTAAGGAAGATTATGGATGGGTATATAATTCAAATCGTCTTAGTGACTTAGTTGAGTTAGTTAATTCTATTGATCAGAACGCAGTGAACCTTAAAAAATGCAATATAAAAAATAATTTTAAAGCTATTACAATAAAAAATCATTCTGAGAATATAATACTTTCTTTGTATAAAGAGAACGATTTGAATTGAGGTGTATTATGATTGATGTAATTATTCCTGTATACAGTGGTTATGAGGAAACAAAAGAATGTATAGAATCATTATTATCGACATCTAATAAAATTGATTACCAACTTATCTTCATTAATGATAATTCACCTGATAAACAAATTAGTAATCTGTTAAATAATTTAGATAATAAGCGTGTGACAGTTCTTTATAATGAAAATAACTTAGGTTTTGTAAAGACAGTGAATAAAGGTATGAAGATGTCGGAGAATGACGTTATTATTTTAAACTCAGATACAATTGTTACAAATTTTTGGGTCGATAAATTATATAGAGCAGCATATTCAAATAGTCATGTCGGGACGGTAACGTCCCTTACTAATAATGGGACAATCGCTTCCGTTCCTGATTTTAATAGAGATAATGAACTACCAGAGGGATATACAATAGAAGAGTTTTCACAGTTAGTAGAAAGGATATCTAAAAGGATATATCCAACCATTCCTACTGGCGTTGGGCACGCTATGTATATTAAAAGGGAAGTTATTAATGCTGTTGGTTTTTTTGATGACAAAACATTTGGTAAGGGATATGGTGAAGAAGAGGACTTTTCTTGTAGGATAATAAAAAAGGGATATAAGAATATATTAGCGGATGATACATTTATATTCCACTATGGCAGTACATCATTTAAAAGTGAAAAGGCAAAGCTAATTCGTAGTAATAAGATAAAGCTTATCAAGAAACATTGGTGGCATCCATTTAATGTGAAAAAATTCATTTATTTTGATAAAAATGTAAAAAGCATCTGCAGTAAAATACAAAATGAACTATTAGAGGTTAACTATGAAAAAATTACAAAAAATTGATTGGATAATAATATTAGTTATATTATTATCCGTCTTTTTTTTACGATATAAAAGAGTAATGTATATAGAGTGGTATTATCTTGACTTTGCTTTAATTGCTATGCTTTTCTTTAGAAGCCTTGGTAAGGGTATTAAAATAAATAGTGAGATATTTGCTTCGTTTTTTATTTTATTGATAGTTATTTCAATCAACATAATGGAATTTGGATTTGGCATAGTAGCTGTAAATAATTTATTAATGCAATTAATGCCTCTAACCATAATTGGTTATTTGATAAACTTAAAAAGAAATTATGATATTGAAACGCTTAATAAATTAACAAGTAAACTCACAATATTTTTAAATCTGTATTTTTTTGTGAATTCACTCCTAATACTTATTCAGATTATCACTGAAGAATTTATGATGGAGGATTTCTTGAGATATAACCCTCATCCCATTGACCATATGACAGGCTTTTTCGGAATGAATGGTGTAGGCGTACTAAACTTTTTTTGGATTGCAACTATCTTATTGAATTTTCATTTTTATTTTATAAAAAAAACATTTAGAAGGTTAATCTTGATTATATTAGAAATAATAATCATGTTTTCATTATCTTTATATAACGATAATAAAATGGCTTTTTTAACGTTCTTCTTTTTTATGGGTATTTTTCTGTATTTTAAATTTGTTCATTCTGGTCTATCCATTAGAAAGCTTAATCAAATAACACAAATAATCCTGACAAGCTTAACTGTATTCATTGTTATTTATTTATTAAATGAAAATATTCAAAATGAGATTGAAAAGACTCTAATCTTAATAAATGATTTCTTTTTTGAGTCAACTACTTCTGTAGATGCGCACAACGAAAGAGCCTATCTTAACTATCTTGCAATTTATTATTATAATGCATTAGGCTTAGGAGTTGGGTTAAATAGAGTTGATATTTTAAATCAATCAATTCATGTACATTTAGGAATTAATAGTTCCTCGCTAGTGATGATACTAGGAGGAGTTGTGTATTTTGTTGCTTTAGTAAATATATATACGGTCTTTGTTTTGAATTTAATAGTTGACTACAGAAAAAGAATAAATTTAATCAGTTACTGCATTATCTTCATATCGATCCTGTTTGTTGCATATGCAACACAGCCTTTTCGAGACCATTATATTATCGTTTTCCTTTCATTAATATATTTTAGTTATTTTTTAAGTACAAATGGTCTATCAAAATCTGAAGTTGCTTAGCATTAGAAGAAGTGCATCAGAAATTTTATTGGTTAGAGGTACTATTATGAAAAGAGTATTATTTGTTGCACATGAAAACACTAAGGGTGGTGCAACCCATTCATTAATAAACATTCTTGATTCACTACCTGAGAATATTCAACCCTATGTCTTAATACCTAAAACTATTAGTTTTAGGATGCTTTTTTCAAAGGAGTATAGAGCGCTTGTGAAGGCAGGGACTCTGAAACAGGCACTAATAGAAAGAAACATCCCTTTCTATGAAGCATATTATTATTTAGACAATATAAAAGTTAAACAAAGTTTAATAAGTATGTTCTTTTATTGGATAATTAGGACAAGAGAACTAAAAAAGATTAAAAGGAAAATTAAGGAGGATGAAATCGAAATAGTTCATAGTAACTCTAGTGTTATAAGATTTGGTGCAGAATTAGCAGAGCAACTTAAATTGCGTCATATATGGCACGTTAGAGAAGATGTTACAGCTATGTTTGGTATTAGTGGTAAAGATTTAGAAATGTATATCCGTAATATAATTGAAAATGCTGATAAAGTTATTTTTGTGGCAGAAAGTTTAAAAAAGACATTTCAGCTTAATCTTAATCATAAGTTGGGGGATAAAAATCAAGATTCTCAAAAAAAATTTATACGAGTGTATAATGGTATTCCTGTATCACCTCATGAAAAAACAGTTGAAAAAATAGATGATAACAAAATTTTTAATATTTACTGTTTTGGTACTATATATGAAATAAAAGGTCAAGAGGATTTAATAATACTTGCTAAAAAATTAGTAACCGATGGATATAGAGATTTTAAAATAAAGCTTGTAGGTTCAAGAAAAAAAACATATTACAAATATATATTAAATTTAATAGAACAATATAATCTTGAAGATTATATAAAATTTATAAATTATACAAATGACTTAGATTTTTATCGCAACGATGCAAGTGTTGAGATTATTACTTCTAGAAACGAAGCGTTTGGAAGAGTAGCAATTGAGGCTATGAGTTTTGGTAATCCACTTATTGTAACAAATGTAGGGGGACTTAGTGAAATAGTAGAACAAGGAAAATCAGGGTTGAAATATGAGCCAGGAGATGTTGATAAGCTGTTTGAATATGTAAAATTGATAATGAACGATGAAATTGTAGTAGAAGAATTGGTGAATAATGCTAAAAAAAGGGCCGAAGAGTTTGATATTAAGGAATGTGTATCTCAAATAAGTAATCTATACTACTAAAGGAGTTCTAATAATGAAAGTTGATATTTTATTGCCAATATATAATTCTCCTACTGAAACCCGAGCATGTATTGAAAGCATTATTACTAGTACACCTAAGGATAATTATAATCTATATTTACTAGACGACTGTAGTCCTAACCCTGAAATAAAGGATATATTGGATTTTTATGCCGGCCGATTTAATAACATTATTGCTGTGAAAAATAAAGAAAATAAAGGGTTTCCGGGTAATGTTAATTCTGGTCTAAGAATAACTGAAAACGATGTTATTATTTTAAACAGCGATACGATTGTAACCGATGGGTGGTTAATGGGATTATATAATGCATCTGTTAGTCAACCTAAGGTTGCTGCAGTTGGACCATTAAGTAACTACGGTATTATATCTTCAGTCCCCACAATATATCAACAAATTAATGATTCTATTGATATAAATCGGATAAATAAAATTATTAGAAATAGTTCTAAGATGTATATAGAGGCGCCTGTTCTTATTGGATTTTGTATGTATTTAACTAGAAAAGCTCTGAATGAAATAGGGCTCCTAGATGAAGCAACATTTAAAAAAGGTTATGGGGAGGAAATTGACTGGTGTCTTCGAGCGCGTGAGATGGGCTATAAAATACTAATCTCTACTGATACTTATGTATATCACAAAGGCGGTACATCATTTGGTCAAGAGAAAATAGAGCTACAAAAAAGACACGAGGAAATAATAAATAAACGTTATAAAAATTATTCAAGAGAAGTTGAAGATTTTGAGCTTAACCACCCTTTATTAGAATTAAGAAGGAAGATGAGTAAAGAGATTGGGGTTTCGATCTTATTCAGGACTCGATATAATTTAAGGCGAAAAAAACTACTATTAAAAAGAATTATGTCTTTTTCTAAGATATCAGTAAATAGTAAGAAAATGTAATGGAGATGGGTTTTATGAATCTAAAATCTGCATTAAAAATAACTCGTTTTAGTTTTTGGAAATATATATTTAAGCGTGCAGTTAAGATGTATATAGAAAACGGCGAAGCCATACCTAAATTAGGTGAAAATAGAGGAGCTTTTATTGAAACTTCAGCTTCTCTAAGAACACCAGAAAATATTTTTCTTGGAAAGGATGTTCTTATTGGACCCGATAATAGTTTATGGCCTGGTTTGGGTAAGATAATTATTAAAGATAATGTCTTATTAGGACCAAATGTACAAATCTTTGCATCAAATCATGGTATTAGTAAAGATATCTTAATAAATAAACAGCCTCTTTCTCCACAAGATATAATAATAGAAGAAGATTGTTGGATAGGAGCGGGAAGTATAGTATTGGCGGGTGTAACAATAAGAAGAGGCACTGTAGTGGCTGCTGGGTCAGTAGTTACGAAAAGTACATCCCCGTATTCTATTATTGCTGGTATACCCGCAAAAGAAATCTCAAGTCGAAATTCATTAAGGTAGATTCGCTTTAAGTTGTTGGAGGAAAAGCAGAAAAAGGTATGGACTTTTTATATGAGTAAACTTGTATCAAATTATTTATTTACTGTAGTATACCAAATGTTACTGATGTTAACACCATTTATCACCTTACCATACGTCTCCAGGATATTGAAGGCGGAAGGTATTGGAATCGATGCCTATGTTACTTCTATTGTTCAAATATTTATTGTTTTTATTGTTTTAAGCATACCATTGTATGGTAGTAAACAAATTGCTACTAAACAATCTAAACTTGATTGTTCCAAGGAATTTTGGTCAATATTTTCATTCCAAATTATTATTTCTATAATAAATTTATTTATATATTTTATATTCATAATTTCAGTTACTGAATACAGAGATTTATTCTTCATTAATATTATTACAATCTTAGCCTCAAGTATAGATATATCCTGGTACTTTATTGGAAAAGAACAAATGAAAAAAGTGGCTATTAGAAACATAATTGTAAAAGTATCAGGTATTATCTTTATCTTTTTATTCGTTAAAGATTACAATGATTTACCGATTTATCAGTTGATTAACGGTGGAACATTATTTATTGGTCAATTAATTATGTGGAAACCTCTACTTAAGGATATAAAAATAGTAAAGTACACATTAAAGGACCTAAAAACTCATGTCAAACCTATTCTTATACTATTCATACCACAGGTAATGATACAGGTATACGTATTAGTTAATAAAATTGTATTAGGGCATTTCATAAGTGAAGTAGAAGTGGGGTTTTATAATCAAGCAAACAAAGTAATTAGAATATCCTTAGGTGTAATTTCTGCAATGGGCACTGTTTTACTTCCAAGAATGGCTAGTGAATATGCTAAAGGAGATAATATTAAAATTAAAAAGTATATTGATTATACTCTCCAGTTTGTCCTATTAATAACTTTACCCATGACGCTTGGTATGATGGCCATAGCTCCAAATTTCGTTGTTTGGTTTCTTGGTAATGAATTCTTAGAAGTATCTAATCTAATAATTATTATGAGCCCTGTTATCTTTTTTGTTGGACTAGCTAATGTATTTGGTATACAAATTTTAATATCCACTAATCAGCAGAATAAATATTCTATTGCAATAACTATTGGAGCGTTTTTGAGCTTAATAACTAATACAATATTAGTATTTAAATTCGGAAGTAAAGGAACGAGTTTCGCGTTACTAGTAGCTGAAGGTGTAGGTGCATTAATGCAAATGTATTTTGCTAGAAAATACTTTAGCTTAAAACACTTTTTTGGATTAATCTCTAGGTATTTATTTATCAGTATTGTCATGTCTTTATCGGTAATATTAATTGGGTATATAAAGATTTTTTCGCCAGCTTTTATTACTCTTATTCAAGTGCTAACAGGTGTTTTAGTATACCTAATAGGTTTACTACTCATAAGAGATACAATAATAAGTAAATTTTCAAAAATCCTATTTAAAAAGAACTATGTACACTAAGAAAACAAAAATGTTACGAAGGTAGGTTGATATACATGAAAGGAATTATATTAGCTGGCGGAAGCGGAACACGCCTGTATCCATTAACCATGGTAACAAGTAAACAATTATTGCCAATATATGATAAACCAATGATATATTACCCACTATCAACTCTAATGTTAGCGGGTATTAGAGAAATACTTATAATATCAACTCCAGAAGATACACCACGATTTGAGAGTTTACTAGGTGATGGGTCTCAGTTTGGATTATCTCTACAATATAGAGTACAGCCGAGTCCTGACGGGTTAGCTCAAGCCTTCATTATAGGAGATGAATTTATAGGTAATGATTCTGTCGCTATGATATTAGGCGATAACATATATTACGGAAGTGGTTTACGTAAAATGTTACAACGTGCTGCAAATAAAGAGTGTGGAGCAACTGTATTTGGTTATCATGTTCATGATCCTCAACGCTTTGGAGTAGTTGAATTCAACGAGAATGGAAAAGTTATAAGTGTTGAAGAGAAACCTAAAGACCCTAAGTCAAATTATGCTATTACTGGGTTATATTTTTATGATAATAGAGTTGTTGAAATTGCAAAGAGTGTTGAGCCTTCAAACCGTGGGGAATTAGAAATCACATCAATTAATGAAGCATATTTAAGACTTGGGGAGTTAGAAGTTGAACTTCTTGGTAGAGGATATACTTGGTTAGACACAGGAACGCATCAGAGTTTAGTGGAAGCCACAAACTTTGTGAAGACTTTGGAAGAACATCAAGGGGTGAAAATTGCTGCTCCTGAAGAAATAGCTTATGTCAATGGATGGATTTCTAACAAGGAACTCTGGGTGTGTGGGGAGAAGTTAAGTAAGACTGGCTATGGACAATACTTAATGAAGGTAGCGAACGGAGAAATTAAATATTAACAAAAATGATAAAGTGGGGATAATGTTGAAAATTATTGAAACTAGCTTAGAAGATGTACTGATCATAGAACCAGCAGTATTTGGAGATCATCGTGGCTGGTTTATGGAAACATTTAACGATTTAAAGTTGAGAGAAGTAGGCATAAGTCTTTCCTTTATTCAAGACAACCACTCATTCTCTACCACTAAAGGTACATTGCGTGGTCTGCACTATCAGTTAAATCCTAAGGCTCAAACAAAACTTGTACGTTGTACTCGTGGGGCTATTTATGATGTTGCAGTTGATATACGAAAAGGCAGTCCAACTTATGGTCAATGGTTTGGTATTGAGCTAAATGCCGAAAATAAACACCAATTATTAATTCCTAAAGGTTTTGCACATGGATTTATGACTCTTACAGATGATGTAGAAGTACAATATAAAGTTGACGAGGTTTATGCTCCTGAATGTGATAGAGGGATTATATGGAATGACCCTTCTATTGGTATTAATTGGCCACTGGATGTAAACCCCCTTTTATCGACTAAAGATGAAAATGCTCCTAACTTTTCTGATGCAGAAAATAATTTTGTATATGGGGAAAATTTATAAAATGAAAATTTTAGTTACAGGATATTCTGGGCAATTAGGTTTTGATGTAGTTAATGAAGGTTTAAAGCGTGGTTTAAACATGATAGGAACTGATCGTAAGGATTTAGATATTACTAATGAATCGAGTGTAAATGATTTTGTTAAGAAAATTATGCCTGACGCAATTATTCATTGTGGTGCATATACAGCAGTAGATAAAGCTGAGGAAGATAGGGAAGCTTGTTGGAATGTTAATGTAAACGGCACTAAATACTTAGCTGCTGTTTCAAAAAAAATTAATGCTAAATTTATGTATATAAGTACAGACTATATTTTTAATGGACAAGGTAATGAACCGTTTGACGTTAATAATCAGTCACAACCTGTTAACTATTATGGACATACTAAACTTGAAGGAGAAAAAGTTGTTAAGTCTATACTAAATAACTGGTATATCATCAGAATCTCATGGGTATTTGGAGTTAATGGGAATAATTTTGTTAAAACAATGCTGCGGTTATCTGAAAATAGAAACGAGCTAAACGTGGTATCTGATCAATATGGATCTCCCACATATACAAAGGATTTATCAAGATTACTTATAGATATGATATTAACTGACAAGTATGGAATCTTCCATGCTACTAATGAGGGCTTTTGTAACTGGGCAGAGTTTGCTCAAGAAATTTTTAAACTAGCTGGAAAATCAGTAAAAGTGAATCCAATTAGTACAGAACAATATCCTACGATGGCAGCCCGCCCGAGAAATTCGCGAATGTCAAAACAGAATCTAATAGAAAATGATTTTGAACCTTTAAGGCAATGGAAAGAAGCTTTAGCACATTATATCAACGAAATCAAACAAGAGGTGAAGTAATGATTAAGCAAAAGATTCTTGTAACAGGTGGAGCGGGTTTTATTGGTGGAAACTTTGTTCAATATGCGGTAAATAAATACCCTAATTACGATATATACAACCTAGATCTGTTAACTTACGCAGGTGATTTAACTAAACATCGTGTTATAGAACAGCAAGAAAACTATAATTTTATTAAAGCGGATATCTCTAATAGAGAAGAAATTATGGCTATATTTAAAAAAGAAAAAATCGATTATATAGTTCATTTCGCCGCAGAAAGTCATGTGGATAGATCTATAACAGACCCGGAGATATTTGTACGGACCAATGTTATAGGGACACAAGTGTTATTAGATGCTGCAAGGGAAATAGGCGTGAAAAAATTTGTTCATGTTTCAACCGATGAAGTATACGGAGAGTTAGATTTTGATCCATCTTCTTTTTTTACAGAAGAAACACCATTACAGCCAAATAGTCCATATAGTGCGAGTAAAGCATCTTCTGATTTATTAGTTAGGGCTTATCATGAAACATATGGTTTACCAATGAATATTACTCGTTGTTCTAACAATTATGGGCCATATCACTTCCCGGAGAAATTAATACCATTGACGATTTCACGTGTTCTTAATGACCAAAAAGTACCTGTATACGGTGATGGGAATAATATACGTGATTGGTTGCATGTATATGACCACTGTGCGGCAATTGACCTTGTGTTGCATGAAGGAGAAAATGGCCATGTATATAATGTTGGTGGTCATAACGAAAAAACTAATTTAGAAGTAGTGCAAACAATCATTAAAACCCTTGGGAAATCAGAGGATTTAATAGAATTTGTTAAAGACCGCTTAGGACATGACAAGAGATATGCTATTGACCCAACAAAGTTAGAGAGGTTAGGATGGGCACCAACTTATACATTCGATACTGGAATTGCTCAGACTATTCAATGGTACCTTGATAATAAAGAATGGTGGGAACAAATCATTAGCGGAGAATATAAAAATTATTTTGAAAAACAGTACACCTTGAAAGGTAATTAAAAATTATCGTGTTCATTATTTTTGCGACAGAAATTTATTATATATCTGTCGTGTTTTTAATTTAACAGGCAGAGGTCAGATAGGAAGTGAAATATATGAAAATTGCGGTTGCTGGCACTGGCTATGTAGGCTTATCGAATGCTATTCTATTAGCACAGCATAATCATGTCGTAGCACTTGATATCGATGAGAAAAAGGTTGAATTAATAAATAACAAGCAATCCCCGATCATTGATAGAGAGATAGAGGAATTTTTACAACATAAAGAGCTTAATTTATATGCGACTACTGATATTTACGATGCGTATACAGACGCAGACTTTGTCATTATTGCAACACCAACAGATTATGATCCAGAACAAAATTATTTTAATACGCAAACAGTAGAAAGTGTTATTGAAAATGTTTTATACATTAATCCTAAAGCTGTCATGGTTATTAAGTCTACGGTACCTGTTGGTTATACGAATGAATTGAGAGAAAAATATAATACAAGTAATATTATGTTCTCACCTGAATTTTTACGAGAAGGACGAGCGTTATATGATAATTTATATCCTTCACGTATTATAGTGGGAGAACAGTCAGATCGAGCTGAAATGTTTGCTAACTTGTTAGTCCAAGGTGCTATGAAAGAAGATATTCCTGTACTTTTGACAGACTCGACTGAAGCTGAGGCAGTTAAGCTGTTCTCTAATACGTATTTAGCTCTTCGTGTGGCCTTTTTCAATGAACTAGATACGTATGCACAAGAGAGAGGGCTAAACTCCAAACAAATTATTGAAGGTGTAGGATATGACCCTCGTATTGGTAGTCATTATAACAATCCTTCCTTTGGGTATGGTGGATATTGCCTTCCGAAAGACACTAAACAGTTAAGAGCAAATTATGAGGATGTACCTAATAACATAATAGGTGCCATAGTAGATGCGAATAGAACGAGAAAAGACTATATTGCATCAAAAATTATAGAAAAAAATCCGAAGGTTGTTGGGATTTATCGATTAACGATGAAAACTGATTCAGATAACTTTAGAGCATCTTCGATCCAAGGTATAATGAAGCGTATTAAGGCAAAAGGAATTGAAGTAGTCGTGTATGAACCAGTTCTGGAGGACGATTTGTTCTATAACTCAAGAGTTATTCATGATTTAGAAGAGTTTAAGAGAATATCAGATGTCATTGTTTCTAATAGATACTGCGACCAACTCACTGATGTGATGGATAAAGTCTACACAAGAGACTTATATAATAGAGATTAAGAGATTTATTAAACGGGGTGATGTATAGATTGCATCACCCCATTGTTAATATATATTGAATCTGTAGCTGAGTAGGGAGTTCTAAATAGTGAAAAACAGAATTATATGGTGGGGGCTAGTTGTCCTGTGGTGTGCTGCTATTTTTACGTTTACTGCATCACCAACCTTTACAGGGGAAAGTACGAAGAAATTTATAGACCAGACACTAAATTCAGATGAAGTATCTGTGGCTGTTGTAGATAAACCCATCATCTCTCATAATAAGCTAATACGAAAGAGTGCTCACTTTACTGTGTTTGCTATTCTAGCCTTTTTATTATGGAAAGCACTTGAGGGAGCACGATTGTCTTATTTGTTAGCATGGTGTGGAACAACACTCTATGCTGTAACGGATGAACTTCATCAAAGCTTTGTGCCTGGTCGATCTGCTTTATGGCTGGATGTCGTAATAGATTCGCTAGGGGCATTAACATGTTTGGTGATACTATTTTTCTTTACTAAAAAGAGAGGTGTGGTGTAAATGAATATACGAGATATACACCATGTTGCTATTATTTGTTCAGATTATAAAGTATCGAGAAAGTTCTATGTGGAGATTCTTGGACTGTCGGTTATTGCTGAAACATATCGAGAGGAGCGCCACTCCTATAAACTTGATTTACGAGTAGGGGAGCATAGTCAAATAGAATTATTTTCTTTTGACAACCCACCTGCGAGGTCAAGTTATCCAGAGGCAGCGGGATTGCGTCATTTGGCATTTGAAGTAGATAATATTGAGGATGCTATCGCTCATCTTTCTGAACATGATATTAAGGTAGAATCGGTTAGAGTAGATGAGTTAACAGGTAAGAAGTTTACCTTCTTCCAGGATCCTGATGGGTTGCCGCTGGAGTTATACGAAATATAATTACTTGAAATGGGTACATTGTCTGATGGGAATGTTTTACTAATACTGATAGACTATATATGTACGAACCCATCGTACGATAAAGGCACAATTGCTGAAAAGCAATGTCGCAAAGCTATAGGGGCTAAAGTTCTACGAACTATGCTAGCCAGCTACCGAACACGAGGAGGTGTCCAGAATGCTATTATTTTTTAGCGGATTTCTAGTAGGCGGCTTAACCTTTACCTTTTACCTAAGCCTCATGAACATCGCAAAACGTTCTGACATGTATAGTGAACAACTATAAAAATGAAGGACCATCCAATGTATGTTGGGTGGATTTTTTTATGTATAGGAGTCCTAGGTGCAGTTTATAAGAACGACGCGACTACAACATAAATAAGAACCCACAACATAACGCTTATTAATGTTCCCCACATCAACCCTTTGAAAAACGGATTCTTCTCTGCCACCATGAATCTCCCTCCTTAGTGAAATCATCATAGTATAATTGTAAGCCCTTTCGTGGGGTGGATTTTGTTGAAACGTGCAAGTATATTGCTTTTTCTTTATACATATTTCAACAAAACCCGGCAAAGTGGGGACGGTTCTTAGTCTGCCGATTATCTGTACATCATGTGTAACTGGCTGATACTCCATCACATAAGTAAGAAATATTTTTTTATAATATTAGCTCAAGCTTAAAAAAATATTTTTCATTTGAATTGGTCATGATCCTCCTTCTTGTAAATGGTTGATTAAAACAAATATAATTCCTTATATTCATGTTCTATAGCTGCTAGCATTGTGGTTCTCCTTTCTAATAATTCTATCTTAGTATTATTATAGATGGATAATTCCTGTTAGAAGAATGGCTTTAATCAGTGTTTAAAATGTTTTGGGTGCAAAAAAATATGGTGCCCATAGGATTTCTTCAAAACGAAAACGAAATGGGCTTGGCTTAAAGGCCCTAACCGTTTAATACTCCTTACAATAAAATCTATTTACTTGTTATTTTTTATAGTATTGTCAAGCGGAAGAAATAGTTCTAATTTAAGTTGTAATAGCGATTGAGTATATAGCAATTCCTTTTTTCTCTCAGACAGTTGGAATCGGTTACTAGGACCAGGTTGTTATCATAATTTCAATATGTCGATAAATTATTAAAAAATTCTAACGTTCTATGGTACTATTCTGTTTTATTATGATTGATGGAATAAGATGAAAAAATGGCTACAGTAAAGTACTTAAGTGACTGAGACAGTGTTATTAATCACATGGTAATTATTGTTCATATTTTGGACGAAAATTACAAGTGTTCGACACCTTCAAAAATATTAAAATATATACTGAGATTAGTATACAGAATTCCTTAGTTTCTAAAAAATATGGGTAAAAGATCCTGAGGATAAAGCGCTGTTATGCTAGTAAGTTTTTAGTTATCAAACGAGGGACTTTCTGGGGGTATTTAGGGTGTCATGCCCGTAATTCCATTAATAGTTACATCAACTAAATAACCGTAAGGAGTAGTTATTCAAATGATTCAATTACTAAAAAATGATAGTTTACAATATCTTAAAGCACTAGCAGAGGCATTTGGGGAGATTAAAGGTTTTGACAGCAAAATTGAATTTGCAAAAGAGATCAGTAGGTCACATAGCGATCAAAAAATAAAACTAATTCGACAAAATTTATTTACTACAAAGGAACTAATTCAAAAGTTTGTCCCAGTGATGTACAGTATATTCGGATTTATACTACCAATAATAGTAACATTACTTGCGTTAGTTCTTACATTTTATTTAGATTTTAATTTAGAAGTATTGAGAGAAAACCAGTCAGAAACACTAAGAGTGATATTGGTTAATATAGGCGTTCCATTGTTATTTTTGTACATAATAATGTTCTATGGATTTTTTCGGTTTATTAGAATATTTATAATTGTTTCTACATTTATATCGATTTGTGATTTGGCTTTGGAAGAAAGTAGAGAAGGGTAATTTCAGCCCTGATGTCTCAGTTGTTCAAGTTAGCCAGTGTATGGGGTATTTCCACTAGTGTTGAACCACTTTGATGGATGCCAAACCCCTCTAGGATAAAGTAACAAAGTGCTAGCAGGTTGATAGGGCTGAAAGGCCCTATTTATATTAAGAGGAAATTAAACTGACAAGCTGTTATCCATTCATTCAGTATTATTTCAAAACTAAACTAGATCCTTTTTTGACCGCGCGTACCCCACCTTTGCTGATAGCAAAATATTAAATTAGAAGTAAGGGTGTCGATCCCCATTAAACTAGCAAAACTGTTAGCAAACAGAAATCCACTAAGTTAGCGTGTGGGAATTATACAGCTACTTAGTGGATTTCATTTATTTTAATGAGCCGTCTTCTGATGATCATAGCAATAAATTTCACCTTTGAATTTATTGTTTGATAAGCAATACATCTTAACTTTATCTGAAACAGGTTTATTGCAAACTGTACAAGTTGAATTAGAGCTACTTTTTTCATCAGATGCATTTGACTTTAATGCATGTTTATGTTCTTCTCTAACCTTTGGATCAGTAATATTAGCCTTTGTAAAAGCATTGTAGATAATTGAGATGTCACCTTCAGTTAAAAGAGGTTCTTTGTGATGAACTCTCAATACCGAGACCTTCCGATGGATAAACTCTGATAACTCAATGTCATAAACTATAATTTCATTGGATGCTATTTTACGGTAATCTAAATCTACTTTAAATGTGCATCGTTTAGTAAAAGATACCATAGAGATAAATAAGTCATGGTACTTTTTATCAATGAATGAGGTTAATGCTTTTATATGCCCATAGTTTTGTACAAAAGGGTTCATCATTTTAAACTTTCCATTAACCAACCATGTTTTACGATCTTTCCCACCATAAATGGTCCCCTGATAGTTTTTTGTCTCAATGACAAAGATACCATATGGAGTTAGAACCACATGATCAATTTGGGAGTACCATGATTTTGCTTTTGGATTCTTTACTAGGAGATCACTTAAGTATCGACAATCCTTTGGCAGCTGATCCAGTTGTATATCAATCTTGTATTCTCCTATTTCACCTTTTCTAGTAGCAACCTGTTCATTCGCCTTTTTTGATTTTGACGTGGTCACATTAGCTTGTTTTGGTTTGTCCTCGTTCTTTTTCTTCTTTAAAAAGTTTAGGAATAATAGCATGACTTTCTCCCTGCTTCTTTAGTATTATTTTTATTGTAACTTTTTGTATAAAATTAAACCACAACTATTGACCCGTTAATTAGCGGATATGTATTTATACGTTAATTACTGGGGTTATTTTTATTGTGCTAAAAAGAAGGCAAGGTAATTTGAAAAGTAAATTATAAGAAATCCTATGAAGGTATCAGACTGTTAGTAATAATATGGTGAAATTATCTAAGCTAGTTGACAACTTAGGAGGAGAGGAATTTGGCCAAATCGAGGAGAAAACAAAGACAGAGGGACGTTTATACTATTGTTGCTGGGTCAATTTTGCTATTGGGGCTATGGGTCATGTACCAATTTGACATAACTAACTTTTATTATCTAATTGGGCTAGTTCTTTTTGCAGTAGTGATGGGTACGATTACATCTTCTTTTGTTCCAGATATGAGGAAAAAAGAAAACAAACATAAAAACATGTACACTGGATTACCAAATAAATTAATAACGAACAATAGTGTTGAAAAATCTACCATTAAAAATAAACCGACTAGTTTAAGAGACAATTCTAATATTCTAAGAGCAGAAAAAGAAATAATGACATTACCATTAGAGAATATCTCTTGGAGAGAATTTGAAGAACTATGCTATCTTTACTACAAAGCAAAGGGATATAAACCACGTAAAACTTCGGAAGGTGCTGATGGAGGAGTTGATTTGATCATCTTTAATCGTCATCATAATACTGAAGTTGCAGTCCAGATTAAACATTATAAAAAAGGTCAACAAATAGACGTTAAGCTCATACGTGAACTTGATTCGGCGAAGAAAAACCACGGTTGCATTTTAGCTGAAATGATAACAAGCTCAAGGTTTACAAATCCTGCTCTTATTGAAGCTGACCGTAGAAATATTGAATGTAAGGGTGATGAGTGGATTAATTCAAAACTCTTGCCGTGGAGGGAGCAACAAGTAAAGCAAAGAGGTTTAGTGTAAATAAATGGTGGGATAGAATGTCAAAAAAACCAAAGAAGAAACAGAAGAAAAAAATCAAAAAAAGAAAACTAACCCTAGAGATTGAAGAAGGAAGAACTGGTGGCAAATAGCTTTGATGGGATATGATTATCAACTAGTCTTTTCTTGCTATAAGGCTTTGGAATTTTTGGATACTGAAAATAAAAGCATAAAGCTAGAAGGTATTTGGTTAAGGGTGCCAGACCCACTGGCGTTGCACCTCTTGAAATTTAAACCTTAAAAGGGAATTTAAGTAAAATAAAAGTGTTTACTAAAAAGAAAAAAACTCCTATTGTAGAAGTTGTTGACCTTGTTATGTTCCCTAAACAAACAAGTCTTCTACAAAGGAGTTTCACCAATGATAAATAAAAGTATAGGGCGAGAAATGCTTATTTGTCAATGTCTTTCTAAATTACCTTTAGAGGATTTTGACTGCCCACTCATTGATTATGCTAAAACTAAACTCACGACGAAAGCCTTACTCAAAATTTTCGTAGCTGCTCAATTAGATCAATGGAGTTCTTACGAACATATGACAGAGAAGTTAGGCGCCTATCCAAAACTTCGCGAAGAAATTGGAATTCAAGATATTAGTAGTTCACAATTGAGTAGGCGAATCAACGATTTGCCGACGGAGTGGGTGCAAACAGTATTCGAGAAAATAATCAACAAAGTGAAAATACTGACAGAAGAATATAAAGGAATGCCACATGGTATTGGTCGTCTCAACATAGTTGATTCTACGGAGTTACGCTTACCAAAACAATTATGTGATTGGGCCTATATTTCTAAGGATTATCATGCGGTAAAGATGCACACTAGGCTTGTCGTTGCTTCACCAGACGTGGCTTATCCCGATAAAATCATTCCATCAACAGGTACGGTCGGCGATGTGGAAACAAACATCTTATTTGAGGAAAGTGACGCCACATATGTTGTGGATAGAGCGTATCCTTCTAAAAACAATTTGATGGATTGGCAAAAGAGAAACATTTCATTTGTAGCTCGCTTATCAAAATCTCTACGTGTTTTCACATTAGAAGAGTATGAAATAACCCATCCTTCTGTCATTCGAGATGCTAAAGTTGAATATGGCATTTCCAAGGATCCTGTTAGATACATAGAGTTCGTGGATGAAGAGAGCCGTGTGTACAGAATTTTAACTAGTAGATTCGATTTGACTGCTGAAGATATTATGGATATATACCGCAACCGTTGGATCATTGAGCTGTTTTTCAAATGGACTAAGCAGCATTTACGCTTCACAAAAATTTGGAGTACAAAGCCGCAAGGCATTTGGAATCAGATGTTCCTGGCCCTTATTGCATACGCTTTATCGCTAATAGTTAAGTTAGAAACACAGTCTAAAAAAACATCTTGGGAATTTTTCAGACTATTGCAGACTTACCTCTATAAACCTGTATGTCAATTTAAAAAGTCTTTACGAAAGAAGCCTAAGAAAACATCTAGAGGTAGACAAAAAGTTCCCATTCCTAACAAGAAAAACATATCGTTTGGGAACGTGGCTATGGTGAAAGAGCAGAAAGTAAAAAAGAACAAAACTGCAGAAAGAAAATTAGGGAACTATTAAAAAAGTAAAAAAAAGGGAACGAGGTCACACGAGACCACGCTCACTTTTTTTCTCTATAACCCGACGATTGTTTGTAAAATTTAAACATTTATTCAATTATTATACTATTATGCAACGCCAGTGTGCCAGACCCCCGCTAGGATAAAGTAACAAAGTGCTAGCGGTGTGCTAGCAGTAATGTCTAACGTGAGTGTGTTTGACTGCTACAACGGTAGAGTTTTAACATGATAGAGTGTTTAAGAGCACATATAAAGACAACAACCTCTGTCTGTGAGATAGAGGTTGTTTTGAGTGTGTAGTCTTAGGTATTATCAGTTTTTTCTTTCAATTCTATATGATATATTTCTGAGGCTGCAGCTTCGTCGTAGGTTTTGGTATTTGATTACGGTTCTCTAGCATTTTAACCATAGTTTACCTCTTTTAATAGACCTTCTTTTAAAGCAGGTTTTCAGGGGTACCATGGCAAAAACGGAAATGATCCAAAAACATACGAGTCTTTCGGTGCGATAGCTTCCGTCGTCAGCTAATTTTGCTAGTGATAGCTCATCTAGTAATTCTGGTAAACGAAGATAAAACCCTCTATTTTAAGTACTCTAACTACAGGTACCATTTTACTGGTAATATCTCTTTTATTATGCAATCTTGGGGCAAAGGGTAACAGTTTCTAGGTTTAACTGTGACTGTGATGACGAACTTGTCCCTCTGTCCTATTTAATAAATTTTCTTCAAATAAGGTGATGACCTTTTGATGACCTTGTCTTTTTGCTAAATCGAGCGGTGTGAATCCGCCTCTATTCTTGACTAACGGATTATCACCATTAGCTAGTAAGAGACTTGCTGACTTATGGTGTCCTGTCCAAGCAGCCCAATGTAAAGGTGTTTCATAAGAATGGTCTCGCGAATAAATATCTGCACCCTTACTTAATAAATATTCCACTATCTCCTCATTATCATATTCAACAGCCCAATGTAAAGGACTTATTATTTCATCACTTTTTAAATTTACATCGGCACCTTTCTCCACCAGTAATTTTACAAGGTCATAACGGCATTTTGCTACTATACATAATGGCGTTTGTCCTTCCTTGTTCTTGATGTTGAGATCATCACATTTTTCAATCGCCTCTTTTAAGTCAGCTACATTTCCAGTAATACATGCCTCAAAAAGCTTTTCATTTTCTTTTGTCATAGTATTCTCCTTTTATAAAATTATACAAAATTCAAACAGTAAGTTTGGACAAATTTAGTCTCAGCTCGTTATATGGATAATTATAGCCCTTTTTTGATGAACAGAATTTATATTTTTAAAGAATTCACTAAATTGTTCCAGTTCGAATGCCAGTCCCCCGCTAGGATAAAGTGTCAAATTGCTAGCATAGAGCTAGCAGTGCGAGTTTGGGTAATTGACGCATTACATGTTTTGCATCAATGGTCATGAAACCATTGCAATCATTGAGTCACTATTATGTAGAGTAGTTGAAATAAAAAAACGCAGTTGTCTTATTGCTCATGACAACTGCGTTTTTTGCATTATAGAAATTACTTTGTATCACTTCGAAACCTGCTTCGTTGCTACAGACTCTCTTTGAATGGTTGTTTTCCACTCTAATTTGCCATACATTAATCGTCTCCAAAGCCATTCCATCGGGCCATATTGGAATTTTTTCATCCAATAATAGCTGTATAAGATTTGAAGCGCATATATAAAGATTGTTATTAATAGTCCGTAAAATGGACCAACTTTTCCAAATAAACCAAAGCCAAAGCTATAAAAGATGATTGTACAAAGGAGTGTCTGCATTAAATAATTAGTTAAGGCCATTTTTCCCGTTGGTTGTAAAAACTTTACTGCTGCAGTGAGTCGTTGTTCATTTTGTAGTAGCAGTAGCAAGCTCATTACATAGAATACACTTAAGGTAGGGCCACTCATGAAAAGACCGGCATATTGTAGGAAATACCAAGGTGAATCACCGCCATCAACATACATTTCCCCAGCCACTGCTAAAATAAGACCAGGAATGGCAAGTAATAAGGCCGTCACAGCCATTTTTCGGATTCTTGCTAGTTGTTCGGAGGTGTGGGTAAATATCTTTGTTTTCCAGAGATACATGCCGAAGAAAAACATCGTCAATACTAAGGCGAACAGAAATACATTTCCTACCATGATGACCGATATATCATTTAATCTTTGTGTAAATATGTCCCCCAGGCTGCCTTCGCTATATACCTCAATAATTCTATTAAGCTCATTTTGATTGGTTGTTTGCTGTGCTGGTGAAGAGCCTTGTTCAAAAGAAGAAAGCAATAAAGCTAACGACAAGAACAAGATAATAGGGATACTAATCGTGATGAAGGAAGCTTTTAATAAGTATGATGGTTTTTTTTCATGAGTTAAAAGTAAAGCAAATCCTAGCAGTGCATAAAAGGTGAGGATATCACCATACCAGAAGAAGAATATGTGGATTAAGCCGAAGCAAAGTAGAATTAATAACCGCCTTTTGAACAATCTCCTCACGTCAATTCCGGATTGTTTCCCCCGCTCCATAAATAATAGGAAGCCAATCCCAAATAACATTGAGAACATAGAAATAAACTTAAAGTCAGCTACAATAAAAAGGAACCACTGACTAATATGATCAAGAATTGAATTGGCATACGAAACACCGGCCATCTCTGCTTGTAATGTAGGCGTAGAAAAAAACTTCATGTTTACTGACAAAATCCCTAGTAATGCAATAGCTCTAATGACATCTAGCGTGACAATGCGTTCGCTTTGAGAAGTAGGTCCATACCTTAATTGCTTGTCCATAGTGTTAACCTCCTTATATTTTCCATATATAATTTTACCATTTATAAATAGGTTGTGCGTAAGGTTTTTTTGGTGCCAGTCCCCCGCTAGGATAAAGTAACAGAGTGCTAGCTAAGTGATAGCTAGTAGGGGATATTGTATTAAAGTGGGAGAGTCATATCCACTATATTTATAGTAAAAGCCGGTGGAACGTGTCGAATTTTTAAAAAAACCGATATTAAAACAATCGGGAGAAAATAAAAAGCCTGTCTCCTCGTTGTAATGGAGACAGGCTGTTGTTATTCTTTCAAGCTTTTGATTAGTTCATCAAGGTCTTTCGATAGTTTTTGCAATGAATTGGTGACGTCTTCTATTTCGTCAATCGAATCCATTTGAGCATCTGTATGCGTGGCCACTTGTTTTGTGTTGTCACTAGATGTTTTGGAAACATTCGCCATCTCATCAACAGTGGCAGACACTTCTTCAGAGCTTGCAGAAAGTTGTTCTGCTACGGCAGACACTTCTATAATTTGACTAGATACCTCTTCAGCATAAGTTAAGATGCTTTTTAACACGCCTTCGGTTTGCTGAACAGTTTGTAATCCATTGTCGACTTCTTGTTTACCGCGATCCATCGCCAGCTTAGCATCTTTTGTACCTTTTTGAATGTCATCAATGATTCTAGTGATCTCGGCTGCTGAAGTCTTTGATTGCTCGGCTAAATTGCGGACTTCATTTGCTACAACAGAAAAGCCTTTTCCATGTTCCCCAGCGCGTGCTGCTTCAATTGCTGCATTTAAAGCGAGCAAGTTTGTTTGTTCTGTAATGTCAGTTATTACTTTTAAAATATTATTAATTTCAACGGATTTCTCATCGAGATTATGAATTGTTTGTGCCAAACTTGCAACAGCCTGATTAATTGTATCCATTTGTTTCTTCGTTTGTTTAATGGAGGTATCTCCGATTTTGGCTTCTGATACGGTATCTCGTGAACGTTCTGAAACGACAGACGAGCTTTCCGCAATTCGCTGAATACCGATTGCCATTTCGTTCATCGCCGTTGCACTATCTTTTGTAGATGCAGCTTGTTTTTCCGTACCAACTGCGATTTCACTCAGAGCACTTGATATTTCTTCAGAAGATTTTTTAGACACATTGACATTATTTAATAGAGTTGTTGTCGTGTCTATAATTGTTTTGGAAGTAGCTTTCAATTTAGAAGTAAGGTCATCGAACTGTACCTTCTTCTCCTGTCTTTCATGCTCAACTTGGTGGGTAAACTTCTTTTTATATACAATTTGTAGAATAGTAGAAGCACTAGTTAAAATTAAGAATATAGCATGAATCATAAGAAGACCAAAAGGATAATCGCTCGTTCCGCATAAGAGTTCTGGTGCTATAAAATAACCACCTAAATGATGAACCGCGAAAATAATCGTACTAATAAGAACGAGCTGAATAGACTCATAGTAAGCAATAAGGGCAATAACCATAAAAATCGAGAAATGGTATTCAACCAATCCATTACCGCCAGCAATAATAGATATACTAGAAAATGTAAGTGTAAGCGTATTCAGTAGGGGTAAATGCGATTTCCATGTGGATTTTGAGAATTCGATGAATAATGTAAACGCAAGTAAGATAATGGGAATAAACAAAAGAATGATAGCAAGTATATTTGTGTTTGCTACGTGAATTTGATTCAATGCTAAATACTCTTCAAAAATGCGAAATTGAGTATGAAGCACATACACAATAATTGATAAAATAACAACACCTGCTGTTAATAAGGTAGTAACGCGGTTTTTTGATGTTGCTTCAAGCATACACAAGCCTCCTGTATTATGTAATATCGTCTATGGTTTAATCATATCACGATTCGACAAATTGTGCATAAATTATGGTGCCAGACCCCCGCTAGGATAAAGTAACAGAGTGCTAGCAGGTTGCTAGCACTCTAAAAGGGCCCCAAAAGGCCCTATTTTTATTAAGAGGAAATGGCTGTTTATCTACTCATTCATTATTATTCCAACAACAAATTAGCTCCTTTTTTGACAGGCGCGTACCCACTAGCTTTGCTTAATAGCAAAACAATCCATAAGAAGTATGGGTTGCTGTTCTTGAACATCAGCCACCGATAAATAACGGCAGATATTATCGAGCAATGCGAATTTTAAATATTATTTACGTAAAATCTTCTCCATCGCTTTTCCTTTCGCTAACTCATCTATCAGCTTATCTAGATAGCGAATTTCCTGCATAGTTGGTTCTTCAATGTCTTCCACTCGGACACCGCAAATCACCCCTTTGATTAAGTTCCGAGAAGGATGCAGTTGAGGAGCTTCCGCAAAGAAGGTCTCAAAATCTATCTGTTTTTCCAGTTGTGCTTCTAACTCCTCAGGGCTATACCCTGTCAACCAACGAATGATTTCATCGACTTCTGTTTTTAAACGTCCTTTTTTCTCCGCTTTCTTAACATAATGGGGATAGACACTCGCAACACTCATTGTATAGATCTTATGTTTAGTCATGATTCATCCGTCCTTTCTATATGGTGCAGTTCGGTGCCAGATCCTTGCTAGAATAAAGTAACAAAGTGTTAGCAGCAATTTTTGTTAGCCGAGACATTATTTAAAATACGCAAACGAATTAAAAATTCTATTTACTTAGTAGACAGGGTTATTCTGACATGATGCGAATAAGGTCATAGTGATAATAACGGCGATTGCGTTGGCGATCGTCTCCGAAAACCATATTGAGCTCGGTAAGTTGTTTTAAGCTTTTTCGTATCGTGACAGGAGCTAAACGAGTTGTTTTCTCAATTTGATTCACTGTTGCAATAGGGCTTTCAAACAATGCCCCCCAAACCTTTTGAGTGGCGGGCTGTTCAATTGATTGTAAGCCGGATTCATATAGTTGCTCAGCTTGGTCTAACTTATCGTATTGACGCTCTGCCATACGCTCTGTACATGATAGAAAGAATAAAATCCAACTTCTCCAGTCTGGCTCAAGCTTTCCAATTCCACGCACGCGGTTTAATAAGGAATAGTATTTGAATCTTTCTTTTTCAAGCTCTTCACTCAAGAAGAAGATTGGGAGTTCGGGTGCCAGACCCCCGCTAGGATAAAGTAACAAAGTGCTAGCAACGTGATAGCGCCAATTGTAATCGATGGTATAGGATTAGATGAGGATGTTAGGAGTTTAAGGTACTTATCTCGCACAAAAAAGAAGTAACCTACAAATGAAGTGTCCATTTCGAAAAGGTTACTTCTTTTTTATTGCAATACGGAACGTACCGTTTTTATATTTATTATCCTAGTGATTTCTGATGCGGGTGACGAACTAAATATATTTCAATTTGATTAGTTGTTAGTCTGTAGAATACTTTATAGGGATCTGATTTCCCAACAGAAATTAGAACCATACGGAGGTCTACTGGCATTTGTTAGATAAGAACGTGTCGTCCAGGAATATAAATTGAAAAATCTTGCTTTTTAAAGTAAATTTGAATTGTTTTTTAGATATGATGCAATTGATGGGAGTTCAATGCTATCTCTCCATAGATCTGTTCCAATAAAGACAAAACAGCTGATTTTCGCCATACTATTTTCATGTAACTTAGCTCTCTAACATCGCTTTTATTTCTTCGTCTGTTAGTAAAGGGTTGTTGTCATTTAAGGCTGCCAGTAGTTGTTCTTCTTCGTCTGGATCAGTAACTTCATAGCAATCCGAGTCACTAGCGTCCTCTACTTCCATTAACAAGAACTTTCTCTTCCCAATTTGGATGTATGAATGACCAGATTGAATCGCTTTTTTTATGCCATCATGTTCAATTCTTATAGGCTCCATTTACATCACCAACTTTACTTGTTTAGAATCAATATACATGATTTACAGATGAAATTAAACCCGAGCGCCAGACCCTGGCTAGGATAAAGTAACAGAGTGCTAGCAGTAAGTATTACACCGCGCTGATAAATTCTTCCTATTAAGCGAAAGCATCAAGAGCAAAGTTTAAATAACAAATGAGAGTTTTATTATAAATTTAACCATTTTACTAAAATTAAATTTTAGTAGACGATTGGGCTCGAAAATTTAAGTTTTGCTAGGAAAACGTCGTGATATTCTCTCGTATGCTTGTTTCAAAACTCAATTTTTGCAGTTTGTTTAATAGGGGATTTTTCTAGTACACTAGTGAAAGAGAAAGGAGAGAGGTGATGATTTTGTCTAGACCACAGCGAATTTGGTATGAGGGAGCCACGTATCATATTACGGCCCGCGGAAACCGACGCGCAGCTCTGTTTCAGCATAGATCGGATTATGACATGTACGTAGCAATTCTAGAAGATATCCGCATGATGTTCCCCTTTATTCTGCATGCCTATTGTTTAATGACCAATCACATTCACCTACTCATCGAAACGAAACATCATCATATTAAAGACATTATGAAAGAATGGCATAGTCGCTATGCTGTGTATTTTAATAGAAAGTACCACTTTGATGGGCACGTGTTTCAAGGTCGCTATAGTGCTAAAATGATTGATACAGATGCGTATTTTTTACAAGTCAGTCGTTACATACATAGAAATCCATTAGAAGCAAAGATGGTCTCCAATCTGACTCATTATGAGTGGAGCAGCTATATAGCCTATAACTACGAATGTATCCAATCCACTTGTTACGACCTCGCGAACGTTGCTCTTTTTCCCTCATCCATGTAAACACAATTATAATCAATTTGTATTACAAGAATTGCGAACCGAGAAAGAGGTGAAAGCATGGCTATCACAAAAATCAATACGGTTGGTTTAAGAGGAATGGAAGGCTATCGGGTCCAAGTGGAGGTTCATATGATGGAAGGGATGGATTCTTTTACAGTCGTGGGATTGCCAGATGCTTCTGTAAAAGAGTCGAGAGAAAGAGTATCCGCTGCGCTTCAATCGATTCACAGTCCTATTCTCCCAGGGAAAACAGTTGTGAACTTAAGTCCAGCTGAACAAAAGAAAAACGGCCCTATGTTTGATCTACCGATGGCAATCGCCATTCTTAAAAATATGGATGTGATTCATACGCAAATTTCAGCTGATGTCGGGTTTATAGGAGCGGTGTCTTTAGATGGTACGGTCGTATCTGTTGATGGGATGCTGCCAGCAATTTTAGCTGCTAAAAAGTTAGGATTTAAGACGGTATATGTTCCTTATGACGAAAACCTTCCCACTCTCAAATTCGATACGGTGGAAGTCGTGCACGTCTCAAACATACATGATGCTATTCAACATGTATCAGGACAAAATTTATTGCCTTTGAGGCAGCGAGAAAAGGTCCCTATGGTGGCTCAAGAAAATTATAGTAAGACCTTCGAACAAATTATAGGGCATCAACAAGCGAAACGTGCTCTAGAGATTGCTGCTGCCGGCGGGCATCATGTCCTTATGACAGGTCCACCAGGCTGTGGAAAAAGTATGTTAGCGGAAGCTTTTCCATCTATTTTACCTTCCTTAACACATGATGAATTACTAGAAAAAATACTAGTGAATCTTCAAACGACATTAGAAAGCGTGTATCGAAAGCGAGGATGGTACAACGGGCTCGCTATGGATGTAACACTGTAAACAGCAGAGTATCCTATCAGCAGCTCCTTCAACATGATAAGCTCCAACCAAACGTTAAAACACTACTCCAGCAAATCTCCACGAAACGAAACCTCAGCAATCGCTCGCAAGTTAAACTCCTTCGAATAGCCCGCACCATATCCGACTTAACTAACGAATCATCCATAACAGAACAGGCTATACAGGAAGCATCCAGGCTAAACGGGGGTGGTTCTGCTGGCTCCTAAAGAAGCACGGGGACGGTTCTCAGTCTGCCAAAGTAGTGATATTTGGCAGACTGAGAACCGCCCCCACTTTGCCGAGAAGAACCGCCCCCATTTATGCGAACAAATATCTAAACAAACGTTTGATTAGATGTATGTTCGGGTGTGTCGTGGCGTTGGTTCTCTTATTGAAACATTAGTAGAGGGATGTAAGCACAAGCACCGACTCTCTTTGGTTATACTCTGTTTCTGTCATGTAATAGAAATGTTTTTATGTTAGGGTTAAACACAGACATACACATAGCCGTGCGCTGTCTTTGTTTATCAAGTAAGTATAAGGATTCAGTGATAGGCAGTGTTTGTCCATTTTTAAATATAATAATAGAAGGATAAGTAGATTTCGTAGCACTTTGATTTCGCTCAATGGATAGGACATGGTTGTAGAAAATCCATTTACAGTTAAAGTTGTTGGGTGATTCTGTTGGAAAGGCATAGATGTTGAGCGTAGGATTAATAGGAATCGGTGTTTTTTGTTTGGCATTTGTATGGTATATCATAGAGATACGGCGACCTGCATAATCTGCTCCACCTTCTATGCAAGCTTGTTGAATTAACTGTAACGGTGTCTTTTGAACGTACAAAATTCTATTTGTTTCCCATACGATGGATTGATAATGCAAGTGAGCAGTTGGCAATACAATCATAGTTTTTTCATTAATGACATAATCAACCAGAATTGCATCCATGGCATGAAACACTCCTTAATAGTTTTAATATAAAGGAAGAAATTGAACATCTTTCTCAAGAAAAGAATAGATCCTCCACTTACTCGTTGTTATCATCAAACGTGTCTTTAAGCAAACGAGCATCGTCTAATAACGCATTTACATCAACATTGAACAGGTATCTAAGTCTAGCTGTTGTGTCAAACGAAGGGTGATGTGTGCCTGTCTCGATTTTACTTAATGCTTCACGACTAATGTTCAGTCTAAATGCTAGTTCTTCTTGATTAAAGTCCTTTCGAATACGAAGGGCTTTTATATAGTTTCCTATTACTTTTTTATCTACACATTTCTCTTTCAATCGACGTCATTCTCCCTTTTTCTCCCATTATCTAAAGGGAAAAAGAGACTGACCATGAACTAAAGTTCACAATAAGGGTATATATGGTAATTTGCGAATAAAAATTTTTGGAAGCATGGGGACGGTTCTCAGTCTGCCAAAGTAGAGACATTTGCCAGACCGAGAACCGTCCATCGACCGAACAAATGTATAAACAAGCGTTTGATTAGATGTATGTTCGTGTTTTGCGAGGTGGCTACCTCTTGGTCTTCGGTCTGGTGAGAGGAGTGAAGAATAGTAAGCCAACAAAAGTTGTGTTTTTAATGTGACTATATTAGCTGGAT
Source organism: Bacillus sp. HMF5848 (assembly GCF_003944835.1). Taxonomy (GTDB): domain Bacteria; phylum Bacillota; class Bacilli; order Bacillales; family HMF5848; genus HMF5848. Next base: position 4,084,486 of record NZ_RWIV01000001.1, on the reverse strand, counting down.
GGATAGATACTATATGATTATATTTGCATTTTTCATGAGCAGCGAGTTTATAGAAGAAACTGATAAATGGTTTTAATTGCAGGTCTTTGTGAGTGCGTTAGTAGCTAATTTTTTGAACAAGCTGATCTGGTTCAGATAAATTAAGGGGTGTGCTCAATGATACCTTGATGTTTGTGCATATGTTATCTGTATTTTTCAAGACGTTAGGTTAACATAAATGTAAATATTATATGGAGGAATGTCTGTGAGAGATGAGCGAGAAATTGATCAAGAGGCTTTAAAGAAGATATGGGCTGACACACTGGACGTGATTGAACGAAGAATATCGAAGCCGGCCTTTCAAACATGGTTCAAAGATGACTTAGAGGTTCAAATTAAAAATGATGTATTGTGTATTCGTTGTATAGACAACCCATTCAGAGCCGATTGGTTGGATAATCGATATAAAACATTAATTTTTGAGTCATTTAGAGATGTATCAGGTCAAGCATGTGATGTTGAGATTTACTCAAACGAAGACAAAGTGTATTCATTTGCTAACACTAGTCAACAGGATGAGAGGGATTCGACTAAACATCAACAGGTAGCCAAAGAGATTCAAACATTAAAAAACATAGTAAGTGATTACCAAGAAAAACTGGAGCATCTACAAGAGGTTGTGAACTTGCAGGCGGAAGAAATACTGAACCTCAAGGAACGTGTAAGTAAGGTGGAGACTTAATGGGTGCCAGCCCCCCGCTAGGACTAAGTAACAAAGTGCTAGCAATTTGCACACCTAGTAAAAAAGCACCCTGAAAATTTTCAGGATGCATAGAAGTGTATTTTTTGAATGCCCATGCTTATTATATTTTTTAATATGAAATTTTTATTTACCTCTCTATTTTGTTGATATTTTTATTAAGATATAGTGATGAAACAGATTGTAAAACAGTATGTTAAGTATCATAACTGGACAATAAAATATGAGAGAATACCATGATTTCCATGTTTTGTAGGTAAAAAGGTTGAAGTATTCAACAGAAACCCACTCTAATCCATAAAGAAGTATTGTGCCAAAAGCAATATAGAGAATGTTGTTTGGTTGATATTTTGCATAGAAGTGCATCAGAATAAGCAGAGAAAAAGGGTACGCAATATTCTGCAATAGTATATCCATGATTTCACCACTGTCACGATCAACAGTATCATAAAAATCATACGGACTCATTGCTAAAAAATAGTCCCCTACCGTTGTATAAAGGAGATTAAACAGTATTATGGCAATAATTTCTGTTAATAGAAGCACCTTTTTCTTTCTATGTACATATAAAAAGAAGAAAAATACAAACAATGAAATGACGATTGTAAACCATTCGTTTTCATCAAACTTCTTCGGCAGGATTGGTTGGATAATTTCATATGTTTTGAAAAAGTCACTCATATAATATTCTCCTTTCTCAACACAGAATTGAGAAAGTTCGTAAATGATAAAGTAAAAAGTATAACAAGCATTTCAAAGAACATATCCAGAGAAGGATACCAACTTATGCTATCAGAACGAAGCACACCAATTACTAAAAAAGATTTTTCAACTAATATCCCAAAAATAATCCAAGCAAATGTCACAGTTAGCTTACGTAATAGCGTCCAATTTGTACGATATGCAACCATTAACCATAGAAGTGTAATAGCAAAGACTGTTCCATATTGAAGTCTTACAGTCCAGAATGGGAAGTGTTCTTCCACCACACTAATGCGGTCATACGGAGAGGAAATGGTATAAAACATATTTTGACAAAAATAGGATGTAAACATGAATAAGATAAAGATTTCAATTGGATTAAACCATCTTCTCATCAGTGGTAATGTGAAAAGTAAAGCAATGGACAGTATGAGAACTATAAAGAAGGTCACACCCAAAATCATAAGAAAAACTCCTATACACTTCATATAAGGTATAGTTTAACCGAAATATTGTAGCATCATGTATTCTTGTCTCATAGGATAGAAATATCAAACACAACAAGATAATACACTAATAGAAAAATGATTATTAAGTGTCATATTATGTTAAGTGTCTGGTTTTTAGGTATTATAAATTCTAATAACTTGGACAATAAAAATTCTAACTTCTCATTTTGACGTATGAATTAACATCTGTTTTAACATATGAATCAGCGGAGAGAGAACCGGAGTTCCTAACTTATTGTTTGAGGTGCTAAAACCTATATGATTTTATATAATAATTCGAAAAAACTTTATAAAACACCATAAATATAGCGTATGAACCCATTGTGATTTCACACGCTATTTGTCATGCTATTTAGTTTATTGTGATTCAAAAGGGAACGTCTTTCGCTCCTTTTTCGAGTTATTGTGGATAGGGATATCCATAAGGATTTTGGTACGGATACGGTGGTGGATACGGATATGGATATGGATATGGCGCTGGAGCAGGATATGGACTAGGTGACGCAGCTGCTCCTAATGCTAAGCCTGTTACTGTTCCTGTTGCAAAACCGGGTACAAATCCACCCCCATGGTAATGATGTGGATGAGGATGAGGTGCCCATGTTCCCGTTCCACCGTGTCCCCAAGTGGCGTGCCCATGTCCATGTCCCCAGACAGCATGGCCACCACCACCGTGCGGACGGTATAAATACGAATTAGTCATCTGTAACAGCCTTCTTTCATGCTAGGATGTTGTATCATATGACTATTGGTTGTTATAGGTGCCTGTCACAGTCTTGAAAAATGTCGAAATGATATCGACAATATATACACAATATCCGTCCGACAGTATGGGGACGGTTCTCAGTCTGCCAAAGTAGTGACATTTGGCAGACCGAGAACTGTCCCATAGACCGAACAAATGTCTAAACAAACGTTTGATTAGATGTATGTTCGTGTTTTGCGACTGCTCATCACCTGTCCTTCGGTCATTATAAGAAGTCTTCAACAGTTCTTTTTCCAAAGATACCATTATACTTTTAAAATGTATCGCTTGGTTTAAAGGTCTTAAGCCGTCTCCCTTAGGAGGGAGATCCTTCCTGCAGGAGACGACTTAAAATGGTCGGGGCTGAGCAAGACGTTTGCGCTTTTCTTGTTCAACATTAGCACCAATAATGTAATGGCGACAATCTACTTTCAAGTGGTATGTTTGCTCTATCTGAAAAAATGTTATTTCCCTTGTTTTATAAGAAATATTGCCATCCCAACATAAACTACAGTTAAAAGAAATAAAAATATTGGCGTAGACAAAGGTTCCATTACAACCACCTACTATTTCAATTCTGATAAAGCTGGATGAAAGAACATTAATAAAACGATGATGATTGGGATGGATACTAATATTCCAACTAATGGATTTTTATAGTGAAGGCGAATAATGGCAAATGTTATGAAATTAAATAAAGTGGTCCACCATATATTCCACTCATTCTCGTGAATAAATAAACCTTTTTTCATAAATAGAATTTCTATAACCGTAAAGTATAAAATCCAAATTAAAATGTATAAATACTTCTTTTTTCCTGTTGGATAATGTTGTAAATAGATAATGAGCACTACCGGGACAATTAAAAAGGTAAATGTTACTTCAATAAGGGTATGATTTAGCCAAGAGAGTGTAACCGCCTTATATCTCCATAATGTATGTTGATAGAATATAAAATTATATAGTAAATTACATATGATATAGAACTGAATGGTAGGATAAAATTCCATCCACCTTTTCCAGTCAACAAACACCTTAGCAAAAATGACATATACACCTACAACTATAAATAAGTACATAATTTAGCCCCGTTACTTTTTAAAATAGTATGCCAATAATAATGAATTTCATGAGGTAGTTCATTGAAAATTAACATTCAGCCTAACTATTGAGGTGCATTTTCTACTTTCTGGTTGAAGGTTTGCTGACGATCACAATGAATATAATCGTCTTAAGTAGTGATCCAACTGTATTCTTGTACCGCGGAGAAAACAAATTAGCCCAGTTGAGTATTTCTTGTTCAATTTAGTCATCTGTATATACTCTATAATGGTTTAACTAACTGCTTTGCTATACTTTCCCGTTAAATATCTAAATACAACGGTATTTATGGCCATTATTATTATATAAACACCAAAAGAGTATTTGATATTCCAATTAATATAGGTAAACAAGTCAAAACTTAATGAAATCAACTCTAAGAGAATTAGTACTGCAGCAGAACATAATATAAATATGAATGATAATGGTTTCTTGCTATAACATATATATACTGAGATTAGAATTAATATAGAACTAGGATAAACAATTAAATGCAAGATGAAATCAAAAAGTTCCCCACTATTCTTATCTAAAGTATCGTATAGATTATAAGGGTTACCAGCGAGTAAATAATCACCAAAAACAGTGAGGGCAACATTAAAAACGTACATGAAGATAAAGATAGAAGTTTTCATCGCTCTAGGTAATAGTTTTAAAATAATAACTGTAATAAATACAATTACAATAGTAAAAATTTCATTTTTATCAAATGCAATGGGCAATAAGGGTTCTAACCACTTCATATAACTAATCCTTCACGCTTTAATATCTTTTGATATAAATGTTTAAAAAGTATTAAAGATATTATCGATAAAAACCCAAAGATAGTACTGTATAAAAAATACTGACTATTCTTATCAATTATACCTGCCAAATCATTTACAAAGTCAATTCCAACAAAAATCGAAATCCAAAGTATAATGCTAAAAGCTACCGTATTATACTTGTGACCATTCCAGTAAACAGTGGCCCATACAAGTAATACTGGTAGGATAATGTTATACTCTAGCTTCAATATCCAATAGGCTTGTATTTTATCAATAATATCAAATAATTTAAAACTAGATTCCGTTAGCCGAAAGTAATTTTGTGTGAATATTGTTGAGAAGAAAAAATAGAGCATAATCTCTATAGTAAGCATATAGCGAGCTAGAAAAAATAACGATAATACACTTATCATAGCTAGTAATGCGGTACAGATTAAAAAAACCGCTATATCATCATTAGCCATAGTTACCGCCCTCAACTTTCGCTGAGATCACATTAAATCTAAAGTTTTCGCCTTTATGAACATCTAGAATTTTTTTACCACACTCTAAAAAAGATAACACCTCTTCTTCAGACAAGTAACGCAAGTCAAATGGAAAAAGCTCCATTGTTTTAGCAGCATCAAATAAACTGTTAATTAATTTTTTCCCATCAACGGTCATTGATACAATTTTATATTTGGATGTATTTTTGTCTTTCTTGACAGTAACAAGTTCCTTCTGTTGAAGAGGCTTAAGTAATCTTGTAACTGTAGAAATATGCCAACAACCTAACTCGCCAATTTGAGTAGGAGTAAGTGTATTATTATGAGTAGAAAGTAAAAACAAAATATGTTGTTGTGCTGGCGAAATTTCAAACCTTCTACCTAATTCAGACCAATTATGTTCCATACAAAAATATAACGCCCTGACAGTTAAAAGCATCTGTTGCCTTAAATAAAAATTCAAAACTTCATCATCCTCACTTGTAAATACAATTGCATATACAAGTGTTATTATTGTTTATTACAATTTAAATATTCAAATTGTGTTTCTAAGTTAGATAATTTTTCTCTTTTAAACCACTCAGGACAGTTATACCTGCCCTTTTTATTTGTTAATTATTCCTATCCTTTTGTAAAAAATTCTGGGTCAGTCATTAACGGTTGATTTAGCAGCATGGGGACGGTTCTCAGTCTGCCAAAGTAATGACATTTGGCAGACCGAGAACCGTCCCAAAGACCGAACAAATGTCTAAACAAGCGTTTGATTAGATGTATGTTCGAGGGAAGTGCTTACCTAATCATCCGAAGGTGTGACGATTGATTGGAGAGGTTTACTGATTGGGGAGATAGTGAGTTGAAAATGAAAGAGGCTTGTTTCTTATTTGTAAGGAATCACATATGACATATGCACATAGAAAAAAGGAGCTGGTTACCTAATAAAGGTATATGCTCCTTTTTCGTGTCGTGTTATTGAAGATAGCGGTACCCATAAGGGATATTTAACGGTGGTAGCCCTTTACTTATTCGCTTAGCTCTTTTTCTTTGATTTTTAATTTATATACACCAAACCCGCCAAAGCCAAAGATTAATAGATAGATCCATAAGAGAAAGCTTCCGTCCCCTCTACTCGCCATCGGCACAATGTGTGTGATAAAGAATACGAGTAAAATGGCGAGCAGTGCCATGACGATGTTTGCGATAAACTTATATCTTTGCGCTTTTGTGGCTCTATCGGAATAAATCTCTGGCGTGGTAGCTCCTTCTGCTTTCGTTCTGAAATAGTGCCAGCCACCAAATTGAGCAACATGCTCCCAACCTGCATCTGAAAAGATACTCAAATACTCTTCCATATCATTGTTTCGCGTTTGCTTAAAATCTAGCTTATATACGTAGTTCGTTGGCTCTATTTTCTCAAAAGTATAAAATCCTACGTTATAATCACGCAAGCCCCAACCTTGTTGTGCCATTTGTTGCAGCCAAATTTCCTCTTGATCATCTTGCCACGCCCAGAAAATTTTAAAAGTCTTTTTAAGCATCATTTGAATCTCCTCCTATCGATCTCACAATGTGTCTGCTAATCTCTACAAGCTCCTCAATGCGCTTGAATTCAAAAGTAACAACTTGCTTCCCAAAATCAGTAAGAATGTAACATTTTTTTCGCTCCGTATCCTCTACTTTTACGATAAGACCTTGCTTCTCAAGCTTGCTTAAAGCACCATACAGTGTTCCTGGCCCCAACTTGACTTTACTTTTGCTCATTTCATCAACTTTTTGCATAATCCCATAGCCGTGCAGTTGTTCTGTCAATGCGAGTAAAATGTAATACGTCGTATGGGTGAGCGGGGTCAATGATTCCGCAGTAATCTTCATTACGAACTCCTCCTTTGTGCTTGTGTCGGTCGGCGTTATATCGTTAACCGATATATCATCTAACGATATAATATAACATTTACACACAAACATCAAGTAGTATTTTGAGATTTTTTGTAAATTTTTTTGGAAGTGCGGGGACGGTTCTCATACTGCCAAGGAAGGATGAATGGGGACGGTTCTTATACTGCCAAAGTCGTGATATTTGGCAGAGGAAGAACCGTCCCCACTTTGCCGAACAAAGAGATTTGTTCGGGGAATTGTGTCGTGCGGCTATTAAGCTAGTAATCTAGCTGTTTGAATGTTTCTCTTAATTTTTTGATGGCACTTTTTCGCCAGGACTTGACGGCATCTTCTGTCACACCTTCTTCTTCGGCAATTTGTTTATGGCTTTTGTCTTGGAGTAGGCGCTTAATAACCCATGTTTTTTGCTTGTGAGATAGGTTAGCATGCTCTAAGATCCAGTCAAATTCATCAGAATAGAAAGGATTTTCATCGTCCACGAGTGTCGCCATCAGTTCATCGCTCAAACATGCCGATCGCTCATAGTACCTATTTTCTTTCGTTAATTCGGCCTGTAGTTTGCCTTTAATCGTTACATAAGCAAACGTCGTGAATGAGCTTTTTGTGGGATCGTAACGCCTTTGTGCCTCCCATAAGGCAATTAAGCCAATTTGATAGTAATGGTCATAGTTTTGGTAGATTGCTAACTTTTTCAAAATATGATAAATCAGTGGTTTATACTGTTCTGCTAATTCATCAAAACGATCGATATTCAAGAGTGGGCTCCATCCTAAAAGGCGCGCTCTTTCAAAGTATTCCGCGGTATCTTCAGCATACTGGGATATTCTAATAGAAGGAAATGAACATACATAACATACCGGAGTCTGATGAGGTGTCATACTTCACGTATGACTAGGGGAAACGTAACGTTTGTGGACTAACAGTGGAGTTAAACATGAAGTTTCATATGAATTTTTGGCAAAGTGGGGACGGTTCTCGGTTTGCCAGTTTGCCAACAATAACAAGAAGAAATATAGCCAGAACCGTCTTATGGTTAATCTATGTTTTAGGATAAGCTCCAAGTCGGAGCGTATTCAATAATATTTTTTTACAGTGCAAAGTTTGTTGAAATGGCTTGGCATTGCTATTTAAATTTGGATTTTTTCCAATTTACTCCTGATAACGATTTTCCTTTCACACTCATGGAATATAGCTTCACTAATAACTTTGTGAAATAGTAGATGCCTTAAATAAATATATAGATTTTTTGCTGTAGTAGGATCAATTGCCTGCACTATGTTATCGTGTTCTTCTAAGCTTGTCGTGACCTTTATATCAAATAATTGCAATTGTTCATTTTGTAATTGTTTTTCAGCATATTCAATAATATCTTCTTTGCGAACTTGATACATGCGAGAGCCATATTTCTTTCCGCCATATAATCCTTTCTTCGCCCCTGCTAGTATTTTGTTATAGTGGGACTTATCATTTTTATTCACAATCCTTAAGACTCTTAATACAATTTGATTTGCTTCAGGCACTGTAATGTAACCAGGGTCAAGGTTATATTTCCTTACCAAGCTGTTCCCCACCTTTATGTAGTTTTTACATATTTAATTTTTATGGAAGTATTCCAATTTTATTACTACCATATTGGAAGCATGGGGACGGTTCTCACTCTGCCAAAACAGAAGTACGGAGGTTGTTCTGCTACTTCCTACACTTAATGGAATTGATGTAGTAGAACCTTGCCCGTACTGCTTTCAACTCTTATTGGCACGGATGCGTGAGAACCGTCCCCGTACTGCGAAGGTGCATCAACTAACTTGAATCACGTCGTCACTGTTCGTCTTGAATGCGGTTGTTGGTTTCAGACCAACTACCTTCTGAGCATACTATTCAAGATTGATTGAAAAACTACGAGAAAGTGATATCATTGAAAAAATACAGGGTTTTATTCTCGATTAAGCTATTGAACAATGGTGAGGGCTTTTCTGAGATAGGAACTAACTCAGAAAACGATTCTACCTTAAAGAAATAATGGTAGTTTTGCCATTCTTTATAACACACCAGGAGGTAATCAATTTGAGCAAAGAGACACTAGGCATTCCATTAAAGGGGTTTGCTGAATTTAGCAGAAAAGTAGCAGCAGAAGGTGCTGTGTTGTTGAAAAATGATGGACACGTTCTTCCCATCCAAAAAGATGAACGTATTTCGGTATTTGGTAGAACTCAGATCAATTATTATCGAAGTGGTACTGGTTCAGGTGGTAGTGTAAATGTTCCCTATATAACCAATTTATTAGAAGGTCTTCGAAGTAAAGAGAACATTACCGTTAACGAAGAATTAGCTACCGTGTATGAAAAGTGGATTGAAGAAAATCCATTTGATAATGGTGGCGGCGGCTGGGCGGCAGAGCCTTGGCACCAAAAGGAAATGCCTTTAACTGATGAGGTGGTATCAGAGGCAAGAAAGAATTCCAATAAGGCCATCGTTGTCATTGGTCGTACAGCAGGGGAAGATCAGGATAACGCCAATGAGCCAGGTAGCTATCTATTAACAGATGAAGAAATAGCGATGCTAAAAATGGTAACTACATATTTTGAACAGACAGCTGTTGTGTTGAATGTATCAAACATAATCGATATGAGTTGGATGAATGATGAAGACTATGTGAATCCAATACCGTGTGTTATCTACGCTTGGCAAGGCGGTATGGAAGGGGGAAATGCGATAGCGGATGTGTTAGTGGGAGATGTGAATCCTAGTGGGAAATTAACGGATTCGATAGCGTATTCCATTGATGATTACCCTTCAACTAGCAATTATGGCAATCAACATAAGAATTTTTATCAGGAAGATATTTATGTAGGCTATCGTTATTTTGAGACATTTTGCCCAGAGAAGGTGCAGTATGAATTTGGATATGGTCTTTCTTATACAACATTAACGATTGAGCCAGGAGAGGCGAAGGTAGTTAACACCAATGGCGAAGCACATATTGAAATGCATGTTACGGTAAAAAATAGTGGTTCAACGTATGCAGGTAAAGAAGTTGTTCAAATCTATTTTGAGGCACCACAAGGTAGACTTGGTCAGCCGGCAAGAAATTTAGTTGCATTTAAAAAGACAGATGTTCTGCAGCCAGGTGAGTCACAACGTCTAACCATTAGCTTCCCAATACATTCTATGGCTTCATATGATGACGGGGGCGTAACAGGTCATCCATCCGCCTATGTGTTAGAAGCTGGGACATACAATTTGTATGTAGGCAACAGTGTTAAAAATCTAACCCATATTAACATTGATGGACAGAGTGGGTACATAGTGGAAAATCTTCAAGTTGTGCAGCAGCTAGAAGAGGCGATGGCGCCAACGGAGAATTTTACGAGAATGAAGCCAGGTGCTAAAAAAGAAGACGATTCGTATGAGCTAACTTATGAAGAAGTACCGACACGAAAAATTTCATTGCAACAGAGGATTGAGAGTAATCTTCCTGTCGAGTTGGAGCAAACCGGTGATCGCGGCTATCAGTTACAAGATGTGTATGACGGCAAAGTTAGCATGGAAGATTTTATCGCTCAATTAAACGATCAAGATCTTGCTACCATTGTTAGAGGAGAAGGCATGGGCAGTCCACTAGTGACACCAGGCGTGGCATCAGCCTTTGGTGGATTAAGTGAAAGTTTAGCTAACCTTGGTATTCCGGTTGCATCTACGGCAGATGGTCCATCAGGTATTCGCATGGATAGCGGGTTAAAAGCTACACAAGTTCCGATCGGCACATTGCTAGCAGCCACTTGGAATCCTGAATTGATCGAGGAGCTTTATGTCATGGAAGGCCAAGAGTTAGTTAGCAACCAAATCGATGCGTTGCTTGGACCAGGCTTGAATATAAGACGTAGTCCGCTTAATGGCCGTAATTTTGAGTATTTTTCAGAAGATCCGCTTATCACGGGACAATTTGCCGCTGCATGCACTCGCGGAATTATGAAAGGCGGCTCAAATGCTACGCTTAAGCATTTTGCCTGCAATAATCAGGAGCAATTTCGTAATGATATCGATGCAGTTGTTTCTGAACGTGCCCTTAGGGAGATGTATTTAAAAGGATTCGAAATCGCTGTTAAACAAGGCGGTGCGAATTCTATTATGACAGCTTATAATCCTGTTAACGGGCATTGGACCGCATCTAATTATGACTTAAACACGACGGTTCTTCGCAAAGAATGGGGCTTTAAAGGCATTGTGATGACAGATTGGTGGGCACGCATGAATGATGTCATTCATGGTGGTCCTTCAGATACGAAAAACACAAACTTTATGGTTAGATCACAAAATGACCTGTATATGGTTGTCATCAATTATGGAGCGGAAGTGAATGCCGCAGAGGACAATACGTTAGAATCGTTAGAGAATGGGACATTAACCCGTGGAGAGCTGCAACGCAGTGCGATGAATATATGCGAATTCATCATGAATGCGCCCGTGTTTTTTAGAAAAAAAGAGCCAGAACAAGTTAAAAAATTCGCGGCAGCGAATCCAGCTCTATCAGGGGAACAGGTGCAAAGTTTGACTGAAAATGCACAAATTAAACCAGCTGCAACCGGATCGACGTTTATGAAAGTAGAGCAAGCAGGTGAATACCGAATCATTGTCAATGTCATGTCCCCCGATCAAAAATGGGCGCAAAGTGCTTGTAATGTGACATTAAACGATGAATTTATGACAACCATTCAAACAAATGGAACAGACGGTAAATGGCTCACCCAAAAGCTCATGAAAATCGAACTAGAACAAGGCCTATATGAAATGAAACTCGACTTCATCAAACCAGGCATACACATAGACTGGATCGAATTCAAAAAAATATAGGAAGCATGGGGACGGTTCTCGGTCTGCCAAACGGGGGGCCTGTTACTCGAGTGCGGGTGCAGGGAGTATGAACGGGGACGGTTCTCAGTTTGCCAAACAAGTGAGCCGTTCTCGTTACATATAAGGTGCGAAACCTTGGTTCAATGCCCAAACGGCAGCATGAGAACCGTCCCCACATTGCCGGGCAAAATAATTGCTTAAGGAGCTGGGTGAAACTATGGATGAAAAGATAATCAAGTGGGGCATTTTAGGAACCGGTGGAATAGCAAGTACTTTTGCAAAAGATTTAGCCTTTGCTAAAAATGCGGAACGTACTGCTGTTGGTTCACGTACAAAAGAGAGTGCTACAAAGTTTGCAGAAAGCCATGACGTTTCTCGTGCATATGGCAGTTACGACGAACTATTGCAAGATTCGGATGTCGATGCCATTTATGTTGCGACACCACACCCTTTTCATAAAGAAAATGTATTAGCGTGTCTTCGTGCTGGTAAAGCTGTCCTTTGTGAGAAGCCATTTACCGTAAATAGTAGAGAACTAGAAGAAATGATTCAATATGCTAGAGAAAATAAGCTATTCTTAATGGAGGCAATGTGGACTCGTTTCCTTCCTCCCATTGTTAAAGTGAGAGAGTGGATTGCTAGCGGTGAAATTGGCGACGTACTTTTAGTAAAAGCTGATTTTGGTTTCCGTGCACCATGGGATCCTGAGTGGAGGTTACTTAATCCGGCCCTTGGAGGAGGAGCTTTGCTTGATGCAGGAATTTATCCCGTATCATTTGCTTCTATGATCTTGGGAACAAACCCAGAGAAGATTTTAAGCACGGCACATATCGGTGAAACAGGTGTGGATGAACAGTTTTCTATTATTATGTCTTATCCTTCTGGAAAGACCGCCACCCTCAACGGCGCCATTCGAGTTGGGTTAACGAACGAAGCTTACATACATGGAACAGAAGGATATATCCGCGTCCCATCTTTCCTAAGTGCAAAATCAGCCACCTTATATAAAAATGGTGAGGAAGTAGAGACATTCAAGGATGACAGAAACTCAGCTGGTTATGCGTTTGAAATAGAAGAGGTAGGGAAATGCCTGAGTCAAGGGCTTGTAGAAAGTTCGGTCATTCCGTTAGATGAATCATTGGAAATCATGAAAATAATGGATCAAATTCGAGCACAATGGGGATTAAAATACCCGTTTGAATAGGCAGAGTGGGGACGGTTCTCAGTTTGCCAAATGGTCGAGTGCCAGTGGAAGTGCGAGGACGGTTCTCGGTCTGCCAAATGACAGAAATACCGAACAAATGTCTAATCAAACGTTTGATTAGACATCTGTTCGTATTTTTATGCGCATTTGTCCCTGCCCTTCGGAGAAGAAGCACGAACGAACGATTGAGACGAATAAATAAATGCTCTTACATGATGTAACAGACTTTTACTTAATAAGAATGTTAAAGAAACTTACTAAAATACAAAATCCTTCCCGCACACTCTGTAAAGTTAACGAATAAAAGCATTCTCGTTATCACATAATGGATAAGTGCTTATTAATAGTCAATGTTTCCTGATGTCCACTTGGATAATAAAATGACATGCTTTTTCTGTTGAATGTTCCCCCAGCTTTATGAATTGCTTCATGGTGTGTAGGACACAGAATAACAATATTATTCGGGTGATGATTTTGAGTTTCCGAGAAAGGCTCTATATGATGTGCCTCAACTATACTGACACGATACTGACTGAAATTTCCACCGCATATTTGGCATGAATGACTATAAAGATTTTTTAAAAGATTGATAGTGTTACGACTAGCCTTTCGCACTTTTAGGATTGCTATTTTTTCCTCAATAGACCCAGAGCTATCAAGTTTATGGATGTCTATGTTATCTGACTCTAATATTTCTTCTACTCTCTGTTCACTTAAGTGATTCGTAAATTTTGCAAATAACTCCTTATCAAAAGTTGTTACTATCAATTCGTCAGTAGAATCAATGTTGGAAGTCTCTTCTTCCGCATAATTGTCTTCGGGCCAATCAAAGTCACCATCATCATATTCATCCTCGATATCGTAGTCTTCATCATCATCGTCATATTCATCCTCGATATCGTAGTCTTCATCATCATCATATTCATCCTCGAATCGTAGTCTTCATCATCATCATATTCATCCTCGATATCGTAGTCTTCATCATCATCATATTCATCCTCGATATCGTAGTCATCATCATCATATTCATCCTCGATATCATAGTCTTCATCATCATTCCAAACTTCAACATGATAATACTCTCTTAAATATATACTGCAAATTTTCTCCAAATCTCCACCCATTTCGTGGTTGGAATAAAATTCGTCGGTATGCTCGACATAATAGTCCATATTCTCTTTGTCAAATATAGTCCATTCAATTCCTCTTAAATGCATTTGAATATCCTCCTAATAGTTTATTGAAATTTTAAAAAATAAAAAATCCCTCTACCAAGAGAGGGACTAAAATTGATAAACTTTACCTTTTTTCTTTGCGTATATTGCTTTTAATTCTTTGAATATCACTTCAGCATTGCCTGGTAGTAGTTGTGACAATTGCATAGGATCGCTCTCTATCCTTTTTTCTAGTAATCTATCATCCTGTTCATGAGGATACGTCAGCTGCACATAGATTTTTAATAGCAGCAGTTCGTATAATGTATCCCATTCAACCACATAGCCATCAAAGACGGGGTCGTAATTATATAGAAGATATTCACCCTCCCAAGGACCTCGTAACATTCTCACAACTCCAAAGCCAGTAGGAATGGCGTGTGCAAAATTGACATGTCCCTTCATTTTATAAAAGAAGAGGGGCCGTTCTGGCACAATATACGGTGTATGCGTAATGTGATCATGCTCATTATGGATAATATGTTGTATTATCTTTTGCTGTAATTCTTTTATCGGGTCTATATGATAGTATTCATGAGCTGAGTACAAATGGCCCTCATCATCCTCTAAAAGAAAAGAAACTATTTTAAAGTCAATGCCATCTACCAAATCGTTAGCTAATACCCAGTCTTCAATAAAATGAAATACACCATCTTTTTTCATATATTTCCTCCTAATAAAACAAACAGAAGCTACGTGATTGCACGCAGCTCCTGTTTGTTGGTAATTTAATAATTATGCTCATTATATATAGGTACACAAGAGATAGAAAATCACAGAGATAAGTGATTTTTCTATGCCTCACTATTATCTATAAATATGAAAAGGGAAAACACACACAAATCCGTGCGCCAGATACCCGCTAGAAAGAAGCACGGGGACGGGTTTCAGTTTGCCAAATGATCCAGTGGAAGCACGGGGACGGTTCTCAGTTTGCCATCAGCATGTCTGCTACCCGCTAAGATATAAGTAATAGAGTGCTAGCAAACGTAGCGAAAATGGCAGCATGAGAACCGTCCCCACTTTGCCACCCAGCCCACAGGTTAAAGTTTTATCATGTTTCCCCCGTTGATGTCGGTTTTGTAGGCTTTTGTTTCACGCACATAGCGCTCAAGTGTGTAGTCATAATACGTATTGCCGATAAGGATATAGATTGAATTGTCATACACAGCAAAATCGTCTATTCCGTAGAAGCCGAGCTCTTCCATGTTTGTGCCATCAAGATTCATGCGGTACAGTCTGTACTCTGCAATTAAATAAATGTGGTCTCCGACGATTTTGTAGGAGAAAACAGCATCTTCGAGTCCACTTGTTAAGTCTTCTTGTTGTTTCGTATTTTCATGTAATCGTATGATGTCTGATTTTGCACCGCCACCATGCCCTTTGATGAAGTAAATCCAATCGCCAACCTTCGATATAGTACTTTTTCCATTGTCACGTTCACTTGTTAATTGTACAGGGTCACCTGACTCACCTAGGAAGTATATTTGGTCGCCTTTATCGTCAGTATAGCTGTTATAATAATAGTTTTTTGGTAAAGCATATTCTTTGTATAGAGAGCCATCTAGTAAAAGCTTCGTATCTCCGATATATACGAAACGGTCTGTTACAGCAAAGTCTTCCCTAGCAGTAAATGAAAAGTAAGGTAATTTTTCTACTTTTTTTGTACTTAAATCATACTTATGAATTTCGTAAGATCCATCAATATAGTATCGATAAAATAGATAATTATCTACGAGTGCCATCTGATTCAGACCATCTTTTAAAACAATCTCTTGTTTTTTACCAGTCGTTGTATTCAGCTCATAGATTTTGTTAGATTCGATGTAAAAAACAGACGTCCCTTTTTTAGCAAAAGAATTTGCTTGTATTCTATCCTTTGTCTCTTTGCCAGCAAGTTCATCCATTAAAGAAAAGAATTTAACCTTATAGCTAAGTGGTTTAGCCTTACCGTTAATATCCTTTAAGCCCTTTACAACTACCTCATAATCTCCATCATACGCACGGTAATGAACGCCTGGATGGAAGGAGATGTTATACCCTTGTCCATAGCTTTGATAAGGATCCACTGCGAGGTACTCTCCGCTGTTATAAAAGTCGTTATCAGTGTGTGTTAATGTCCATGTTTGCCCGTCTGACTTACGAGTAACTGAAATAGTAATATCCGTTTCAGATGGTGACTGGTACATGTCAGGATCTAATGAGATAGACCATGGTTGACGTAATGATGCATACTCGGTAGGGAAATATCCTTTATTCGGATACGCCACAAACTCTTTACCAAATCCGCCACCGTTTTCTGTACTATGCGTCACTTGCATAGAGGAAACACCGTTATCAACTTTATTTGTGGCATACCCAAACCCAACTGTTTTTAGTTGTGGGTATAGAGCCCAACGGCGATGGCCTACCGACTGATAGTTTTCTTCTTCAGCATCCTCAATCCATCTTTTTACGGCATATGCTAGTGAGTGATGATCATTTCTAGTCACATAGCGTAGTGATGGCGACTTCAAATAGGCACCTTGTAAATTAGCAGTCGATAAAGAATATGATCCTGTTTTATAGAAGTCGTCTGGCATATCACTTGGTTGTTGGACCCAGTGTTCTACATAGTTTGTACTTGCCATTAATACGGCGCCGTGCTGAGCTAATTTGTTCAAGTCTGCCGTTGCCGTAACAGGTTCAAGACCTGCTAAATATCTGATGAAATTCAGTGAATTTTCACCGTCTTTTACAAATCCAGCTTGTAGTGCTCCTGTTGCATAAGGCGCTTTAATAGAAGGTACTTGCGCAAACGGATCTCCTTTAAACGTCGCTTTCGTGTTAAGGAACTTTTGTACAATATCATCTATTGTTTTTTCATTTGCTTCTTTTAAAACTAGTAAATCAGGGTTTTTTGATAATCGATATAAAATGACACAAGCCTGGGCTCTCGTGAACAGTTCATCTGGTCCATAGCTTGCTAATGTTTTGATGCCGTTACGTCCTGTTGAGATGCCGTACTGATACATGAACGCAACTGCGTCTTCTTGAGATACGATTTTTCCACCAGTCGCAGCCGCTAATACTTTTGCAACTGTTCCTCTTGTAACAAAGGCATTTTTCGTCGTATTAGATGTGTATCCTTTCAATGGTAGATTATAAGTTTTTAAATGATTGTATAATGGCTGTGCCCAATGCTCCTCAGCTTGTGCAGGTTTAATATGTCCCTTTTGACCAAAAAAGTTGACCAGCATAGATACAAACTGCGCCTCCGTTAATGTCCCACTATGTTTAAAGGTACCATTGTAGCCTTTGACATACCCTTTCGAAGCAGCCCATTCAATCTCCTGGTATGCCCAGAAGTCACTTGGCACATCCTCAAAAGCTTGTGCACTAGCCACGATTGGCAGCTGAGAGAACAAAAGTAAAAAAACAATAAAACTACTAAAAATCTTTCTCATGTCTTTCCCCCTATAGTTGTGTTGCAAATATGTAATAATTTCAGATTATACCAGAATTATGTAGAATTATGTAGAATTTTCTTATAAAGGAAGCATGGGGACGGTTCTCAGTTTGCCAACGAGTGAACCGTTCTCGTTACATATAAGGTGACAGGCCCTCGCTCGCTGTTCAAATGGCAGCATGAGAACCGTCCCCACTTTGCCAAATTACTTACAGAAAACTGTAATTTTATATAAATCTATTGTTTTCTCGTATAATGGATAGAATAATAAGGATATAGAGGGTGAAGCAAACAAATGGGGGATGTATGTGATTAAGCAACAGTTTTTCTTGAATGATAAGGAAATGTTACGAATCTATCATCATGGCTTTGATGATTATCCGAAAGAGCGGCTTTTACGAGAGTATGCTTCAATAGATGAAAACCGAATCGAGTTTAAGGAAATGTGGATTGAAAATATACAAAGGGAAGAAATCCTCTATGACACCGTGACAAACGGATTTCTTCATGCTGACCATGTTAAAAATCCATATGGGACGCTTTGCTGTGAGTATCAAGAGTTTATTGTCTATCAAAAGAATCATCTAATAGAGAATGGGCAAATTGCTCAAATAGCTTCATTTAGAGGTATTTGTGAATTTGTGAAAAAATGGTCTGGCTTTAATCTGAAACAGTCCCCTTTTTCCATTCAAAATGTTCTTGTTTTTTCACCAACGAACATTCTTTTAGAAAAGAACCTTTATCCTAATAATGAAAGAATAATAGAACTGAGCTTACAGCATAATGGGTATGAAGAATTGACTTGTGTGGCAAAGTTTAAGCACCATCAGCAAATAGTTAGTACAAGGATAGTACCTATTAAAGAAAAACATATACCAATTGAATCACGATATGAATGGAGTAGTGTTGACATTGAGTTGTATGCACAGGATCAGTTAGTGTATGCAGACTATGATGCATCCTTCATTAAATCGATTCACATTGATATGGGGATTACCACTAAACAAGTCGATATGCCGCTTCCAAGAGCGGGCAAATCAGTTACACTTGAGCAAGTTGTTTCTGAACAGATAAGAGTGGGAGAGTCCGCTATCTCAAAAGAAATGCAATCTTATCAATATCAGGAGGAGTTGCTAAAAAGTCAGATTAATGCGAACAAAAGGTTTGAGTTCATTACAAAAGGACAATATGAGCGGGGATTAGATATATTTACTGAGATTGCAGCAACAAGGGGATATAAGGAGCTATGGGTGTTTGATCCCTACTTTTCGACCTTTAGTACAGCAGGTGGAAAATCAAGACTAAATGATATTATTACGGTACTTGGAAAAAACTTAAATCTTCAGAAGAACATTGTTTTTGAAACAAACGAAGCAGATTGCGAGCAAACATTTAGAGACTTTAAAGCTGCTATCCACGAAACAGTTCACAAGCTAAAGAAAAGAGATGTGTCAATGAAGTTTACATTTTATGGCACGAGAGAGCATTTTCATGATCGGTTCATTTTTTTAAAGAATGAACATCGATTACAAGCATTTTTACTCGGTACATCTTTCAATTCCTTTGGTGATAACTATTCAACAATTATAGAGATGGAGCCATTAGATGGCAGAATGGTGTTCGAAACGTTAGTGGGGAACTTGCTAGATCCAACACACCTTATTTTATCTGAGGATCTTTCATGATTGTCTCTCAAGAAGCTGCTATTAAATCATTTCTATCCCATCATCTTGCTCCATTTTCACCTGGTGGGAATTATGCGGTTGTAATGATAGATCCTTACTTTGGTGGACGTAATGTCACTTTACAACTACGTGTTGAAGCGTACATAAATTATATCTTTCAAGCTCTACCAAACCCTAATATCATTTGGTTTTACAGTAAAATGAATAGCTTTGGGGCGGCAAGTCCTCAAGGTGTATCATCCATTGACTTATCAAGGCAAGGCATTGCAATCCACGACCGGTTTCTATTTTTGTATGATGGTAATAGGCAGCAATTTGTTGGACATTTCCACCTTGGTGGCTCTGTAAACAGCTTTGATATTAATGGTAATCAGTCAATTTCTATGATGCGATTATCTGTCCTTCAGCATGATGAAGTTCGTGATTTGGGGCAGCTACTGCAACAACTGGAACTTATATATGTACGGGAAACAACATATTCGAATTGGGGGTGCTAACACTTGCAGGAGAAGATTCAAGAAATGGCAGAGCTTATTAATAATAAATCTACAGGCTGGTATATTCTAAAATCTGACTTCGAGCAAATTCTTGGCAAAGAATCTGTACAGGAGTTGCTTAATGAGTTTGAGAAACAGCTTAATACACTTCCTAAGGGTAAGCAACCACACTACAGTTTAATCTTTTACCTGGCTATACTCATTGTACGAAGCGACGATGATGATTTCCAGCGGTTAGCTGACATGGTAAGCGACAAGAAAAGCTATCGACTTATGAAAAAGGGGCTAGAGATTTTTCTGTCTGCAAAATCACCACAGTTGAAATATGAAGGTACACTGCTTGAACATCGTTATAAAAATAAGTATGAGTTCGTTAATTTCTTTAGCGGTTTTGTACCTGACTATGAAATTGATTTAAGAGGGTATTTACTGTTGCTTGAGCTTATTTATTATGAGAATAAACAGAGCTTTTGGGAGTTAATGAGTTGCGACCGACAAAATCTTGTAGTGCTATGCATTCTTTTGAATGGACATTTGATGTTTGAAAATGAGGAATTACTTCCATTCTTGCTTTCTGAGGATGAGGTCAAGGCAAACGGCGCGTTATTTTGTATCATGAATCAGTTTTCCTACCTAGTAAGAAAATATCAACATACGCAATCAGAAGAAAATGCCGGCCTTTTGCAAGAGGAAGTTAGTACAATTGAAGCGATGTTTCAAAAGCTTCCAGAAGAACGACGTGTCCACTTTATAGTGAACTATCTTATAGAAGAAAACGCCTATCCTAATTTTTTTGCAGAGGAATTGAAAAGTGTAGGTTCAGACGCAGCGGTAAAAGAAGTGAAAAAACAGGACCTAACGAATCTATTAAAGCTAATTAGACTTGAGGAACTGATAAAAATTTTACAAACGGATGATATAGAAGAAGTTTTTGCAAAGCACTTTATGAATTGGGTGCAAACGGATGCGAATCCATATATTTGGGACAGTGCTAAACAAACGGTCTATGATATCTATTCACTTATGAAAGAACATACAACAAAAGAAATAAAATCTAACTTGGCCGCTTATCAAGCCAATCTATTCATTACATCCTTTGACCGTCAAATTCGATATAGCCTCTATTTAAAAGACCAAGGAAAAGAACAAGTAATAAAAGACATCCTCACTTAGGAAGCATGGGGACGGTTCTCGGTCTGCCAAAGTAGTGAAAGATTAAGATTGGCAGGGAAAAGAAGTCGCGGTATGATTTGATTTTTTCTGCCACGCACCTTGCTAGAAGATATAGACCGCACGCCTGACCCAGCTAGGATAAAGCAATAGAGTGATAGCTTAGGGCTAACAGAATAGTGGGTTTCTGTTGCTTTCCCACGCTAGGATAAAGTAACAAAGTGCTAGTAGAGTGCTAGCATAGCGAATGTTCCTTGTGACAGTCTCACGCTAGGATTAAGTGTCAAAGTACTAGCAGCGAATGTATACTGACAATGAATATGCTAAAATCCGAAACGCTGAACAAAGCTCTTTAATTGTAAACTCTTGATTTTTTATATGTAAGCAAGACACCAAACTTTCTTTAGACATAAAAATACTCCCCAAAAGATAAGACGGATAGTTATTACTTTATCTGTTTACCAAAGGGGAGTATGGTCATAGTGAATTAGACACTATCTTTTTTATTAAAAACTGTTGTGCAGTTTCTTCCATTTGATTTTGATTGATACAGAGCTGTATCCGCACGTTGTATCACAGGGATAGGAGAGTCATCGGTTTGCAAATATTGGGCTATACCGATTGATATCGTGATATGCTTGCCTGCTGCAATCGGAGTCTCAGCAATCGTAAGACGTAAATGTTCAGCAATAGCAACCACTTCATTCAGTTCTCTATCTCGGATCAATATACTAAACTCTTCTCCTCCGTAACGGAAACATAGATTTTTATCATCAGCTATGGTGAGTAAATACTTCCCCAACAGCTTAATAACATCATCTCCTACTAGATGGCCATACGTATCATTAATTTTTTTAAAATGGTCAATATCAATCATAACAAGGTAAAAAGAAGACCGATAATTAGCCCACTCTTTAATGATATAGTCAAATGTAGTTCGGTTGGTTAGCCCTGTAAGTCCATCCATTTGAATTTGATCACTCAGTAAATTGTAATAATGAATCATGTGGTCATACAGCTGACGAATTTCAGTGATAGAAAGGTGAACATTATCATTTTTAATTGATATTTCCTTTCTCATAGAGAGATCGTCTTCTGCCATTTTTTTCAATGATTCTGAAGCCCATCTAATAGGTTTTATGATAGCTTTGTTGAAATATAGATAAACCATCATACACAGAATGATAGAAATGACGACGATACTCACTAAGGTGCTAAATACAATGCGCTTAACTACATTCGCTTCGCTTCTCTTTTCGGCTAACCGAATCTCTTCTAAGTTTTTGACTTCGTTAATTAACTCACCAATCTTCTTTTTCGTTTCATTGATAGATTCGTAGGATTGAAGCTCTGAATCTGCATTTAAATTTCCACTGGAAGCCAATTTTAAATTTAATCCATATATCATCTCTCGTTTTTCATATAGCCATGTTTGTAAAAGAGAATCAAGTTGATCTACCAACGCCTGTTGTTTAGGACGTCCCGAAACGTATTCTCGGTAGGAATGGATAGCTTGTGTAATCTCTTCCTCAGACTGCCATAATATAGACTGGACATCTTTAGACACAAACTCTCCGTTATGAATAAGTTGTGTACCTGTTTCTATTTCTGTCAACGAAACATGGTCTATTATTACATGATGTCTTCCATAAACCGGCTTATTGGGTAAGTTTCCAAGAGCGAAGACTAAATGAGTTAACGCATCCGTTGTATCTTCCATTTCGAAATACACTGTATGAGTTTGCATTTTGTTCGTCAATTCGACTATTTCAGTGTGATACCTATAATAGTCGACGCTATTTTGGAATAACAATTCAATGAATCGATCCGTTGAAGACTTGCCATCAAAAGAAAGTTTATACCTTTTATTTTGATTAAGCGTAAACGATCCTTGTATTACTTGAACGGACCATGGAAACTGATTTCCAACATTAAAAATATCCACATTTAATTGTTGATTCTCCATGTCAAAGAAAGCCAGTGCCCCCATGCTTCCATCCACATAACTTTTCCAGTTATCACCGGAATAATGCACTCGAATATCTCCTTCTACCTTTGTCATCGAGTCTTCAATATTTTTCATCTGCATAAGCACTTTGTATGAGACTTCTGACAACTCATTGACCTTATTTAACCGTTCTATACCAATAATAGAACTGCCTCCGATTATAAACATCAAAGCAAGAATGAGGCTGAATGCAGCTATCACAGCTCTACTAATATTTTTTGTAAATGGTCTTAAAAAGGTACTAATATTACGTTTCATAGAATCCCTCTTTTGTGTTAACCTGTTCATCTCTGTCAAAACTCAAGAAAAAGTGTAAGCTCTTTGGTCAGACCTTGAGCTGAATAGTTTTCGAAATGAAGATTTTTTCCAAACTTATTTAACAAGAAAAACCTAATCCATTAAATAATAAACTTACGTTGACAATGATGGATTCTGTATGTGATACATGTTTATAGGAACTAGATACGTTCTTTTAAAAGTCGAAACTTTAAATAAAGCGCTACCATAGTTTTTGTTATTTAATAACCTATTAGAAGTGCTCCATAAGTTCAAAAATTTGTTTCTGCGCAAGAGCCTCAAATTTCAATATAGCATATAAAAGTTGATATAACATAGATTTTTCTATACAAATGAGTAAAAGGTAATTCAGCACTCTGGAAGCATGGGGACGGTTCTCAGTTTGCCAAAAGGGTTGTCTGTCACGTGCTAGAGTAAAGTAGCAAATTACTAGCAGGCGCAGCCAAACGGCAGCATGAGAACCGTCCCCACTTTGCCAACTCATTTACGGGCAATAAGCGAAACCACTAGACTAGAAAGGTACTTCTTACGCGAGATAATATTAAATCCATATTTTTCGATTAGTTCCTCTGGATTTCTGTTAAGGTGGCAGCCATCAGCAATAGTTTTCCAAGCTGGTGTTAACAGATGCTGCAATCCAGCAAGTACAGGCTGCTCCATTTTAACATGCTCTAAAACAAGCAGTTTTCCATTCGGTTTAAGAACTCTTTTGCACTCTTGTATCACTTGCTCCATGTTATCAACAGAACAAAGCACGAGAGTTATGACAATGGTATCGAAGTATTGGTCCGTGAAAGGGAGCTTCTCCGCCTTGCTTTCGATTAGTTGAATCGGCACACTTGCCTGCTTCTGTCGAACAATCGATTTCTCAATCATGTGTGGATTGGGCTCAATAGCGATAACTTTCTCACAGTTTCTGTATAAAGGGAAATTAATCCCCGTTCCTCCACCAATCTCAAGAACTCTACCTTCTGCATGTTTTAATAACTTTTTTCGCCAAGCGGTGATATATCTTTTTTCTAAAGGTGCCATCACTTTATCATAATAATTTGCGAATGATCTTGCCATTGATCGAGACCTCCGTTCTTGTGACGCGTGGGTTTGCTTGATAGAAAGTATATCAAGGTAATCAAGTTATTGATATAATTATATATAAAAAGGGAGGAAATACGATGCTAGAGGATTTGAAAAGCATTTTAGATTATGTCGGTAAACAATTTGGAGCAATACATAAGAGCGCACCCTGCAATTATAATGGCGAGAAGGGTTTTTTAGTTTGGGATTATGTTCTATTTAATGAAATCACATTTGTGAATGAAAAAACAAAAGAATACCAATCCCTGTTTACAAGCTGGAGTGACTCAAAAACTGAAGAGGAATTTAATAGACTGTTAGAACTTTCTAAGAAAAGTACAAGGTCTGACCACAATCCTATCCAGAGAATAAAAGAACTAAAGGAACTATTAGATATGGGAGCCATCAGTGAAAAGGAATTTGAGAAAAAAAAGAAAGAACTACTAGAAGAAGTTTAGGCAACATGGGGACGGTTCTCAGTCTGCCAAAGAAGGAAGTATGGGGACGGTTCTCACTCTGCCAAAGAGGGAAGTATGAGGACGAATCGAGAGAACCGACAAAGACATAGTTTTTTCGATTCAACTTAATATTGACGGTATATAGGTACAAAGAAGAAGTTAATCAATGGCATAAACATGTTGATTAGGCTCTCTTATTCTGATCTGTTCCTTTGTATCGGTCTCACATGGTTCTCGTACTGCCTACTCATGTAGTAGATAGGAAGCAAGAGAACCGTCCCCGTGCATCATTGAGATGAGGGAGTCTTAGGACTGAGCTGCATGCTACTGCCCACAGTTATGACAGTATTTTATACCTGGACTTAGATCAAACCTATGAAAATTAAAACAGCGCTTTTTCAAGCCTGCACAAAAGTAGAGCTTCTTAGTATACACAGAAAAATTGGGGGTTTAAAATGAAAAAGATTATTTTTGGTATTGTTTTGTTTCTACTATTTACACCTTTTAAAGTGACTTTCGCTGATGGTGGCCTAGAATTAAAACAACTATTTTTAACTGACGTACAACTTGAATCAATAGCATGGAACGAAGCTAATACCATTGTTGCGAGTGGACAAAATATGCTATATGTATCAAATGACAACGGAAAGACTTGGAATGAAGTTTTACTGGAGGAAAGTATCCAAGTTCAAATGTGGGACGGTCATCAGTTCATAGCGGCTAACAGTTATAATGGTGAATTATTAGTATCTAAAAACGGATATGACTGGGAGAGTGTTTTCAAACCAGGTTCCTCTGATGATTATTGGTGGCAAACAATAGAAAAGGTGAATAATAGATATATTGCATCTGCTGTAATATTTAAGAGTGATGGATCGAGCAACGAGATACTTGAATCCGAAGACTTACGACATTGGAACGAAGTTAAAACCATCGTCGACAAGAGTTTAAGTGAAGATGATCAATATGCGGCTAGCATTAAGTTGGGTACTGTTGTTTATACTGTTGCTACCAACGGTAAAATGACGCTTATAGGTGGACACCACGGAAGAATGATCTACACCAATCAAAACCAACAATGGGTGGAAAGACCTTTAACTTCTGGTTTTCCAGACTATTATGTTATGACCGATGCACAAAAAAAGGATGAGTTTAATCGTAATGGATTCATCAATAAAATTTATTGGAATGGAAAAGAGTTTATTGCGATTGTTAACAACGTGTTTTCTCCGGACTCTGGCATTTATTCTTCATCAAATGGTGTTACATGGAAACAGGTTGGTCAATTACCACCTACAACAGAGGTGGAAAAAGTTATCCCTACGGATATAGGAATCTTCGTAATAGGTGCTGCTCATATAAATAACAGCCCGTATGTTCCCTCTTTTATTAGTTTTTCAACCGACTATAAAAATTGGAGTACTCATATGTTTCCTATCCAAGGAGATATTGTATATGACGCTATCTGGAATGGAAATGAACTTCTGGCAGTTGGAACAAAAGGCGTTTATCAAGTGAAGCCAACACCTGAAAAAGTTTATTTTGATTTCAAAAAAGGAGATTATTGGTCAGACGATATGGCCTGGGCCATTGATAACAAATTAATCAGTGGATATAAGAATGTACTTATCTCAAGTGGTAAAACTGGGAATTTACTAAAGCCCTATAACACTCTAACAGAAGCACAAGCATTGACTGTAATGTATCGCTATTTTGATCCAGTAGAGTTGAAGAATAATAACACCTCTTCATCTTGGTGGGCAGCAAAAGCATACCAATTGGCAAATAGAGACGGCTTACAACCTCATGGTAGTGTTACCAGTACGAATGTAGGAGATAGTGGCATCACGCGAGGAACATTTGCTAAGTTTATAGCAACCAAACATTTCGGTGAAGCTGTTAGTATAGAAGATGCCATTGCATTCATGTATGAGGCAGGGATTACAACTGGATATCCAGACGAAACAGGTATTAGCCCAATGACCTTTGAGTCTTATGGTAAAGATAAGTTGTTAAAGCGAGCACATATAGTTACGTTTATGAAACGTTATTATGATTATGCTAATAAGCATTAATACGGGGAAGATATCGCGCGCCTGACCCGAATCTTTGCACCTGACACACGCTAGGAAATGTACCAAAGTGCTAGCAGCGATTACAAGATCTGTGTGCAAAAGGATCCGATCGAACGAAGCGTGGGATGGTTCGATAGAACTGAAAAGTTAAGATTGTGGAATTTAATATTATAAACGATATAAAAAAATGAAGAGAAGCTAGTCAACTACTATAATAGTTAATTAGCTTCTCTTTTTATAATCTGCACTTTCTCACCGCTCTCGGATGGTTCTCGTACTTCCTGCTCGTAAGATGGAAGTGCGGGGACGGTTCTCAGTCTGCCAAGTCCGTTATATTCATTGATTTTACTCGATACCAAGATGAAATAACTATTTCACAATGCAAAATATCATATATGGATATGCGTTTCTACGCACCTGACACTGCTAGAATAAAGTTAGAGGCGTGTTGAAGTAAGCGAGAAATCATAAATACTATAGCCTCCCGTTATGAAGGTAAACAGGGTGATTCTTTATGCTGCATTATGAGTTCCTTCTATATTATATGCCTCATTATCTGGTGGTCAATTTTCATCTTCGATTATTCACGTTTTAATCCCCATCTCCATGGAAGAGATGACCAGAAAACATTGGAATATTTTGTGGTGTGAATTATTATTATAAGAACTAGAACTTTTAAACATGAAGGAGCACAGCAATTGCACCCTATGAAAACCAAGGTTTTATTTTATAAACAGAAATTACATTCCTATTTTCCTTGGATGTTAGTTTTGATATGGATGGTTCTAATATTCAACCTATCTGCACAACCGGCGTCACAATCTAACAGTTTAAGTAAGGGCGTTACTAAAGTAGTAGTGGAAACAGTGGATAAAGTGACATCGAAATCTGATCTAAGCATTGATACTTTAAACCACTACATAAGAAAAAACGCCCATTTCTTTATTTATCTGGTGCTGGCCGTATTGGTTCTTAATGCTTTACGCGCTATTCCCTCTTTGTCGAAACGGAAAAGGATGCTGATCACGATAGGGATTTGTGTTTTGTATGCTATCACAGATGAAATTCATCAAACTGTTGTCCCGGGACGAGGCCCACAAATAAAAGATATTGTTATAGATAGTTTAGGGGCTGCAACAGGGATTGGGATTTATCAACTTCTGAGTCTACTTTTTAAGCCTCGCTTCTGAAACGGCAGAGTGGGGACGGTTCTGGGTCTGCCAAGTAAGTGGCGGCAGAGTGGGGACGGTTCTGGGTCTGCCAAAGAAACAAATAGAAATGGGATGGTTCTAGGTTTGTAAATTGGCTGTCGAGGGCGATGTGCAGTTTTGTCGGTGAATCGGAATCGGGTGGATTAAGCCCGCGTTCCCATAATTGTCATAGTTATAAAGGATATCTATTAAAAACGTATAGATTGTTACTTTGTGCACCATTTTTTTCAAAAGTTTCGTAGCTTGTTAACATAACAATGCTTCTGGTTTTACGAATCAATCGCTTGAAGGTGGATCTTGAAATGCTTTGCCCGATGTATTCCTTATGAATGGCATCTATCATCGATTTTATTGGCTCGTTACAGACACCTGGTACTTTAGTCGAGAAGCGAACAATCTGTTTCAACGCAATGGCCTCACTTCTTGTGAATATGTCACCATGATTAATTAACCACCAATTTAGGTGAGTAGAGAATTCCTTTGCATCGTAGAATTTGGAGTGCTTATCAAAACTATCAATTGGTCCTGCTGGTAATCTCATAATCTGACCCCCCTGTCACTAATGTTATGGTGCTGTGGGTCGGAGAAAGAGGTATTAAGGCGGGATTTTTTTCTGGGTTAGCTGTGGATCTGTTACGGCCATGATGCACCGAACAAAATTCTAAACAAGCGTTTGATTAGATGTTTGTTCGTAGTGGATGTGTAAAAGCTTCAAACCTTAGAGCAGGTAAAAGTCAAGTTCGGTGTATATCAGCGAGCGTGGCTGGTTCTATGGCTACCAATTAGCTACCTGAGTTAAAGGAGAGAGGGTATGAAAGGTCTTTGCAACCGTAACTACTAGCTCGATTAAATAGAGTTAATATACTTTCTCCTCCCCGTATTTCTTAATTGGCTTATAATCTTTGCGTATCGTAGGAATTTATCCTTATATTCATTCGATAGTTTTTGACCGGCTTGTCCTCTCAAAGTTAAGATGTACCTATCTTCAACTAA
Organism: Bacillus sp. HMF5848; assembly: GCF_003944835.1. Classification (GTDB taxonomy): domain Bacteria; phylum Bacillota; class Bacilli; order Bacillales; family HMF5848; genus HMF5848. The sequence continues at coordinate 4,055,360 of NZ_RWIV01000001.1, read as the reverse complement.
CTCTCTCCAATAAGGATATTCCAGTTTCTTTTTCGTTTTTAAAGGGTATCGATCAAAAAAAGGGATGATTACTTCATATAATTGATCAATTCTTTTCACTCTAAAAATACTAGTGCCTTTTACTTGTGAAGTTTCATATCCTTGTCCTTCATGTACTTCTCCAACTCCAAGGTTATCTTTTATCCATGTTACAAAGTCTTCTGAATCTGCTCGTTGCTTGAAAACTATACCGAGAGAGTATACATTATTCTCACTAATGCTAACGTCAAATGAACCATCTCCATCAAAACATGGACTAAACTTTTTTCCGAAGATATCATCGACTTGTAATTTGATAACGGGGTTTCGTTGGAGTGAATTTCTGAGTTCTTCTTGTCTATTAATTTTATAAAGTGTTACATTTCTATATCTTAAACTTGCTGGTTTCACGATAATATTAAATTGCTCTTTTAATTTTTCACTTGCTTCTTTATATGTTAAAGCTTCTTTTAGAAGCTTCATTTCTAGTTCCTTTTGGACAGATGGTATCATCCTAATTTTACACCTCGATACTCTTTGTTTTTTGTTTTCCCTGTCTTTTGTATGGCTGATAATTTGTCCATAGCTTTAATGAAATCGTCCTGATATGTTTGAGGAATGGCCTGCCCGCTTTTGCCGCCCAATGTATATATGTACTTTTTATAAACCAAATCTTTGAATAGGCTATATTCTTTAGATTTTCTAAACATAAGTGGATATTTTTCTAATAAAGGAATAATCACTTCTTGCAAATCTATAACATTATAAACTTTGTACTCATATTCTTCTTTTTTATCATCTGCTTTATTTCTTTTTTTAGGCATAACAAGCCCAACCGTTAAGTCGGTTTGTATTTGCTTAAGTGTAGCGATATCTTCAGATTGGGATATAGAAATACCTATGTAAAAGCGATCGCCAATTGATAAATCAAATGTTCCTTCAGTCATAAAAAGCCCCCAAAAGTTGTATGCTGCATCGTCTGTTACACTTAATCTATTAGGCACACCTTTGGTTTCAAGGTGCTTTTGAAATGCATTCACTCTATCGATTTTGTAATACTTTACATTCCGATCAGAAATACAATGTCTATCTCTCCCAGTTAACTCTTGAATGTCATGAAAAGTAAGCCCACCAGAAATTAATTGTTTCTCAATCTCAACTTCTTTTGGAGATAACCCGTTTAAACGGTCAATTTTATGTAAATACTTTCTCCGTTTAGCAATTTCTTTACGACTCGTCCCCATTAAAAAACTAATCTCACGGTCACTAAAGCCATATTCAAGTAATTTCCGCTCATCTTCTATTTCTGACGTCAAAAGAATTTCTTTTTTTAACATTGTTTCAAAATCTAGTTCTGGATAATACTCTTTTAATCTTGATGTAATAGCTTTTCTATAAGTCCCAGTTACCTGAGAAATTTGGTTATAGGAAAATCCCATAAGTCTTAGTTCTTTTTCAAAACGCAGGACCTCATCAAGATTTTTCTGATCCACTTCTTTTTTAAATGCCTCATTCAGATGGTCTAGTCTATCTTGCATACTTAAAATATATCTTTGCTTATTAAGCAAATTAGCCTTTTCCTGATTAAACGTATCTACTATTTTTCTGCCTTCCTCTATGTTCATTAAAAACCCACCTATTTTCCGCCTGTTATTATCAATCTATCCATCTATCGCCTACTTTATACCGAGAACCGTGGGCCGTTTCTCGGTTTGCTAAGAAGAGGACGTGGCACCAGTTCCTTATCCGTCAAGTGGAGGAGACCGTGGCGCCCCGGTTCAGAGTCTCCTAAGATTAAGACAATCGCTTTTTATTATGATAATTAATGAACGAATTTTATTTTGGGGAGGGGAACTCAGCGGGAGGTTTTGCAAAGACAGTAACTACCGAATTTTCAACCTGTTCCAAAGAGGAGGAAAGTTTGGAGTAGGAGGTTATAAAGTAAAAGGCGGTCAAGGAGACACTGTTAAAATCGCACTAAACTAAGCTTATTAGAGGGTTAGGTACATTAATAAAAGCCATGATTGTTAGATTTTGCCTCGACTAAACATAAAATAATAGGAAATAACCATAAAAAAACTTGTATTTTAACGGCAAAATGGCAGTGGAGCTTAATGCAGGTGAGACGCATCCATTATATAATCGGAATCGCAACAAAAATTTAGCATTTTGCTGAAAGCGAAAGGATGGATATGTATTGAGTTTTGGTGCTTTTGATGGTTATCAAGGTTACTACTATTTTGACTTACATATTAAAGGAAAGCATGTTGGGCTGTTACGGATTGATATGTTACCTGAAAATATGGAGATGAGTGTAGAGGATTTTTTGAATGAGCATCCACGTAAAGCGGATGAAACAGAGGAGGCCTATCTTGCTAGATTTCTAAAATTACTCAAAGAAGAAGTTGGCTATGATACTGTTGTTCTTCAAAAGCCACTAAGAATCATAGATTTAGATGCCAAAAAAGATTATCCCCTGTCCGAGCCATTGTCAGCGGAATCAAATAAAATAGAGTCATGTCATGAAAAGGAGTGGTATTCAATGTTTTACAATCATTATTGGTTAGTAGTTTATTCTCAGTCGACAGGCGAGTTTTTAAATGCACGATGTAAAGGAGGATTGTTCTCTTTTAAAAAAGGGGTCATTCAAAAGTTCGAGAAAGAGAATCCGGCTTATAAGGTGATTCACATTGGCAGAGGGTCAACATCTCCAAAGCCATACACTGGGTTACCTCATATGTAAGACCAACTATAGAAGTAGCAGCCCAAAAGGATTGCTACTTTTCTTTTTTCATCTAATAACGATGATGTTTGAGAGAATGAACGGGGACGGTTCTCAGTCTGCCATTGAGCGACACCTCGGTAGACTGAGAACCGTCCCCGATTTGTGAGCGCCCCATGTTGTCAGGTCCACCGCCCAATTTTTCAGCGCCCAATTATGCGAACAACCCCATACTGCCCGCAAGCTCATGCTGCGAGCATTCCCATATTGCCACAGTCCGCCTTCAACCTTTGTCACCCCGAAAAGACTTGTCGCAAAAACCTCCGCCACCTCGGCAGCACGAGAACCGTCCCCGCACTGCCAACCCCCACCCCATTTCCCCTCATATAGAAATTTCACACACAAATAACATAAATCACCTTTATGTGCATTTACATAATATGACACACTGTTTATACTAAAAGCAGGAGTGTGGTCCTATGTCAGCGACAAAAGAACGACAATATATTCGGAATTCAAACAAGTTATCTAGTGCTTCTGGCATAAGTCCAGAAGAGATAGTGCGACCCTCTGCGTATCTGACTAATAATCAATTAGTGGAAAAACGAGAGTTATATAAAGATATATTAGAAGTAATACGTTCTTTTACTAATAAATTTCTTAATTCTTTAAAAGGAACGCCTATATTGTTAATGGTTTCCGATGAAGAAAGTTATATTCTAGAAATCATGGGCGATCAATCGTTGAAAGACTCTCTTGAAGAAGCAGGCTTTCAGCCAGGTGCACATTGCTCTCTACAAGTGTTAGGGACAAATGTAGTAAGTTTAGCTCTACAAGAAAACGAACCAGTGCAAGTGGTTGGGGACGATCATTATAATAAACATTTTCATCGTATTGCAAGCTACGGGTCGTCGTACCATTATACAGATATCGACCGTTTGTTAGGTAGCCTCTCCTTCATTACAACGGTGGAATACGAAAACCCTCTTTTTTTAAGCATGCTCTCCAACTTTGTGGATGCAGTGGAAAGAGAACTTCTCCTACGTAAACGAAATAGACAGCTGAACATTATGAATCAAATTATGTTGAGTCGTACGAGAAATGCTATTATCATCACCGATGCCGATGGGAAAGTGACGGAATATAACCACTTTGCAGAAGTCATTTCTGGTTTTACGAGGGAAGAGATTATAGGGCGAGATATTTTTGCTTCTCCGCGAACAGGTTCTTATTTTAAAGAAGTTATACATAATGAAAAAATTTATAAAGATGTGGAGATGCATTTTTATAATAACAATGGCGAAAGAATGATTTGCCTTTTTGATGCACAGCCCATTTATGAAAATGACGTGATGATCGGAGCTTTTGCGCAACTGCGGAATATTACTGAACGATATTTAATGGAAGAAAAGTATAATTATTTAGCGTATCATGATGAACTGACAGGTCTTCCTAACAGACGGTATTTTCATAGTGAACTAGAAAAAGTAATGAAGTCTGATGAATGTCAGGATACAGCTCTTCTATTAGTTGACTTAGATCAATTTAAAAATATAAATGATACGTTTGGACATAGTCAAGGAGATCGAGTCTTAATTGAAGTCACCGAGAGGATCCGTGGATGTATCGGTCAAGAAGATATGTTGGCCAGAATAAGTGGCGATGAATTTATTATTCTTTTAAAAAATAATGGAAAAGACGGCGAGACGATTGCGGAGCAAGTCGTCCAACAATTTAAAGAACCTTTTACCATTAATCATAATCAGTTTCATCTCACTGGAAGTATTGGTGTAACCATATATTCAGACGACGTGAAGAGCCTTGAGGATTACATAGTTCAAGCTGATACGGCGATGTATCGAGCAAAAAGCCAAGGAAAGAACTGTTATGTTGTCTACACACCTGAAATGTACAAAGATACGAGTGAGGAATTACTTTTAGAGCATGATTTAAGGATGGCATTAGAGCAAGATCAATTTGAGCTTCATTATCAAGCGCAAGTGAATAGTCAAACAGGAAGTATAATTGGAGTGGAAGCCCTCATTCGCTGGAATCATCCGGAACGAGGCGTCATTCCTCCGTATAAATTTATTCCTTTAGCAGAAAGAACAGGTTTAATTGTGCCTATCGGTGAGTGGGTCATTGAGAGGGCTTGTTTACAAAATAAAGAATGGATTTCTAAAGGATTGCCCCCTATTAAGGTATCTGTCAACTTATCCATTCAACAGTTTCTTAAGCAAAATATTGTTGATACGATTGCTGCTATTTTAAAAAGAACAGAGTTCGATCCTCAATATTTAGAGCTTGAAATTACTGAATCTATGGCGATGGATTTCTCCTATGCGGAGGCTACTATTAATCAGCTGAGAGATTTAGGTGTACAAATAAGCATGGATGACTTTGGGACAGGCTATAGCTCCTTAAGTTATTTGAAAAATTTTGCGATTAACAGCTTGAAAATTGATAAATCGTTCGTGACTGATATTTTAATAGATGAAAATGATGCGAAAATCGTGGGTACCATTATTGCGATGGCAGATGGCTTAGGCATTAAAGTCATCGCCGAAGGTGTCGAAGATGAAGGGCAATTGCATTTTTTAAGTAATCAAAATTGTTTCGAGGTGCAAGGGTATTATTTTATGAAACCAACGCCTGCTCATGAATTTGAAGAGCGATACTTACAGTTAACAGAGGAATTCAAACGTAAAAGTACAGTACCGAAGAAAAAAGTAAAGAAGTGATATGATGGAAAAAATCAGTTCAATACTCGCGAACCACTTTAAAAAATGGGGAGTCACACACGTTTTTGGTATACCAGGCAAAGCAGTGGTGCCTCTATTACTAGAAATAGATGACAAAGGCATTGACTTTGTTTTAAGTAGACATGAAACGGGCGCAGGATATGAAGCGGCGGGATATTCATTACTTAGCAATAAAATAGGCGTAGCCATTTGTACATCCGGTCCTGGTGGCACAAACCTTATAACAGCAGCTGCGCAGGCGAAAGCGTCCCATATCCCTGTTTTGCTCATTACAGGGCATCCGTCGATTGGACAAGTGGGGAAAGCAATGGGGCAAGATTCTTCACAATTTGGGACAGACCTTGTAGATATGTTTAAGTCTGTTACAAAATTTAGTGCTAGGGTTGAACGAGGCGACCAGATGAGGTCGTATTTGAAGCATGCCTTAGAAAAGGCATTTTCAGGTGTGAAGGGACCTGTTCACTTGTCTATTCCTGCTGATGTGTTACTAGAAGAGGTAGAGCCGTTTGAACTTGAATTGCCTGATTCAGAGCACGTCATTTCCTCTCGATATCATGATGTTATTGATATATTGAATCGCGCTAATCATCCCGTATTATTTCTTGGAAAGGGCGTACATGCTAGTAAAGCCTATGAAGAAATTAGGATGATGGCGGAATGTTGGAATATTCCCGTCATGACAACGCCAGGAGGAAAAGGTGCCTTTCAGACGCGACATCCGTTATCTCTTGGTGGATTTGGGCTCGGTGGCACAGATGAAGCTCATGATTATATAAAAAAAGGCGTCGATGTCATGATCGTAATCGGCACAAAACTGTCCGACATGTCGTTAGCGGGGCTGAGCGAAGAACAGTGGCCGGTACAAGTAATTCAGTTTGACTATGATCAAACCTTTGTTGGGAAATCGTTAGAAACGTCAACGCTCTTCATTCCTGGAGATATTAAGAGAAACCTTCAATTAATTATAAGTGAAGTAATGAGGAGGGGCGCTTACAACGGCTTTAATGCCTATCCTCATCATGAGAAATCTTCCCTACCTTTAAAAGATGAACAAGAAAATGGCACGTATATGTCGTCTGAACGAAGCATTCACATTATCAATGAAGTCCTACCGGATGAGACAATATTGTTTGGAGACGCAGGAAGTCATTCCTTTTATGCTATTAAAAATTTAAATATCGAAAAACCAGGCACATTTTTCTTTGATGATGTGTTTGGGGCGATGGGGAATGCAATCGGACTATCGATAGGTGCAAAGCTGGCGTCTTCTCCTCATCAGAAAGTGATTTGCTTAACAGGGGATGGCTGTATGCTCATGCATGGAGCCGAAGTTTCAACCGCTGTAAATGCCAATGCGGCCGTTGTCTTCATTGTGTTTAATAACAGTGGTTTGGATATGGTCGACAAAGGTATGAAAAAGCACGTCGGAAAAGCGGTCGGCGCATCTTTTGCTTGTCCTGTTGATATATATCAATGGGCCCTGTCCATGGGGGCGCTACCGTTCAAATGTAGAACATCTGCCGAGCTGCGCCAATCACTACAAACAGCAATTCTGAGCCACAAAACAGCCGTCGTCGAAATCATCGTAGACCCAGACGAACTCCCACCAACCATGCGAAGAGGCTGAAGGGTGGCAGAGTGGGGACGGTTCTCGGTTTGCCGAGTGGCACGGGATCGGCAGAGCGGGGACGGTTCTCTTGCTTCCTTTTTAGGTAGGTGGAAGAGTTTGTGTGGGATGGGATTGGGTTTCTTGCTTCCTTGTCGCTGCAGTAAACAGAACAAGTCGAGTACCTATATTTTAAGAGTCAAAACCGAACAGATATCTTAATCAAACGTTTGATTAAGATATCTGTTCGGTTTTTTTGATAAAAAGTATATATTGGACCGGTTCTCAATTTACCAAAGTCGGAAACAGTTCGGCAGTACAAGAACCGTCCGAGACCGATGAATTAGTATCAAATCAGCAATAGAGAAGCTAATCATCTAATATATGTAGTTGATTTACTTCTTTTTTGTACCTATATTTCGTGAAAAATTAAGTTAATTCGAGTAAGATACTCCTTTGCCAGTACTCTCGAACCGTCCCTGATTAGCCTTGGTCGGTGAAGAGCAAGCCCCATCATGGTGTCTGTCTTGGCAGAGGAAGAACCGTCCCCGTTTTGCTTTTTTGGATTATCACCTACAATGCGGTAATGCATATAATTATTACAGGAAAAAAGGAGGAATCCGAATGAGAAAAAATACATCCAGTATGCACAGCCCAACACACGAAAACGATGCTCAATCAAATCATACTCATACTATCCTTAATACACAGCTGGATAAATCAAGATTGTATGTAAATCAAGAGTGTCTATTGACCGCTTTACAGAGAGAAAATGAACAATTGAAAGAAGATCTATTTCAATTGCAAATAAAACATGATTATGTAGAAGAAAAGGTAAAAGGTCATTCACAGATTGAATTATCTATACATGCTCTCCATGAAATCGCTTTACAGTTTAAAAACATGTTGAAGTTCGTTGAAGCAGAAAACGCAACTCTTGTTGAAAAACATAACAATGTTTCATCTAAGTTCAGTGTTTTTGAAAATCAGCTAGCAACACTTAACTCCATCATTGAGGACATAAAAAATCAATACGAAGCTGTCCAATCTATTATTACGAATATTGCTGACTCACAAGAAAGCATAATGAAGAATGAAGATAAACTATTTGAGCGAATTCTAAATTTAGAAAAGACAATACAAGAGATGAGTAATAAAGAAGTTCATCCTGTTAGACGAAGAATAGTGCCTCCTAACTCAAAGTACTAACAATTAAAGATAAACTTTCATTATCCCCGACAAAAATTCTCTTTCTAGGTTAAATCATCATTTGAAAAATGTGCGTTACATTCTAGTTTTATTACCTACTCCAATATAACTCCCATGAATAACTTAATACAGAAAACACTTAGAAAGGGGATTATATATGTCTGAAGAAAATCAAATGAATCAACAGGTCAATAGAGCGGAATTAATGGAAGGGCAACACAAGGATACACTAAGCGATATTATGAAAAAGCTAGAAAATACTATTGCAGAAGCAAAAGAAATGGAGGATAGAGACGAGGAGGTAGCTGAATTAAATAGATTATATAACGACTTACAGCAAATACAACAAACAGCTGATTGTGATGCGATTGCTGTAGATCAATGTACGTTAGAAATACCCAACGGATCAATATTCTCATTACCACCTCTCTTTTTATTACCAGGTATAAATCTCTTCAATGATCCGTTCTTTCTTCAATGCTGCATCACGCCAACACAAGTAGCAGCTTTAACAGACTGTGGACCGATTCAAGGCGTATGTACGGTAAATGAAGTTAGAGCAACTGGGCCTCTCAACTACTATTTAACATTTAATCTACAAACATTCTTTAATAATGGAGCAGATAACTGTGGGCGACTAGTAACTAGACCGTTTGTATGCACAGGCACAACTTGTGTAGACGAGATTCTTTGCTACACATCTCAAGATGTAGTAGATCCTTGTCCTGATTTTTGTAACGGTAACGTTATATCAGCAGGCTTTAGATGTAGCATCTGCCAAACAGAAAATTCTTTAACAGTCACTTATATTATTGTTCACTTTTTACCAGATTGTGCATCATAGAAAGTGAAGACCTAAGCTTGTTGCTTAGGTCTTTTGGTTTTTACATATAAAGCCTCTAATTCATATAGTTATTATTTTGTCTACACTAGTAATACACATCTTTTATCCGCAATCGATAGTCTGTATAATTACCTTCTTCGTCTAGCAGTTCTACATATTTTAAATCTTCAAAAATGGCTTCTGCGAGAAGATCTGCATAAGACGTGTTCCAATCATCTTCGTCTAGAAGCTCACCAGCATCTAAATCTAGTATCTCGAAATCTGGTTTAAGATAAATAGTCTGCGGTGGGATCGAAGGTTTGAAAACTCTCTCAATTTTTTCTTCAATCCGTCCTGTTATACAAGTCACCATGGCCGTTACTTCTTCTCTGACTAAGTTCATTCTACTCTCAACCGTCACATGAAAGCATATGTGACGTCTGTTTGGATATCTATATTTGTCCTTCGTTTCGACGACAAAATCTATCTTCTGAAATAACTCGTCAAAGATTTGTTGTTTACTATGAAGTTCCTCCACTCTTCCCAAAGAGAATCCGTCCTTTCCTATATTGCTTTTAATAGAGTCTATTAAGTGTCTCTATCATTTAGAACAGATTGCTGCAAAAATTGGTAGAATAGGTAGTTGGCAGAGCGGGGACGGTTCTTAGTCTGCCGAAACTTCTGTCATGAAGTGGAGGATTCATTCGGACGATCATAGATAGAATTCATAAAGATTCTATTAACTAAGACACGAACAAACATCTAAACAAGCGTTTAATTAGATATATGTTCGTGTTCGGTTGTGATGGCAGAGCAGAGCAGGGACGGTTCGAGACTGTTTAAACAGTGACAAATCAGAAAAGGAGAAGGGAATCATCCGGTATATACAGTTGATTCCCTTCTTCTATGTATGTATATGGAGTTAATGAATGTGTTAAATGAAATAAGGTTTTACTTTGTTACTGCTCTCAGACGGATCTCACTCTTCCGTTTTCAGTAAGCAGGCAAAAAAACGGTTCTCATGCTGTTCCTACTTAACTCGGTTAGAAGGAAGCGCGAGAACCGTCCCCATACTGCCACAAAGAGAAGGAAGCGCGAGAACCGTCCCCATGCATCAGGTTTTAACCTTGTCACTGGGAGGTATATTGGCTTCTATTTGGAGTGCTTTGCATACCTTTAGATTTTCTTCGTAAAATTGTTCCTTGCTGTAAGTTTTATAGTAGACGTTGTGGTACATATCATCAATTCTACAAACTTGTGGTCGTGTATCGTAAATGGAACATCTCGACTCAATTAAGTACTTACAGGTTCCATCCCCTCGGTCATATTGACGCAACTCAGGTATGAGGGAGATTTTTTTGCAACATAGCCCACACTCTGAGCAAGGAAAGCTACTACTCACTTATTAGTGTGACTCCTTCTGCATACACAGCATTCACTCGTTGAATCCATGCTTTATACGCTTCATATTTCTCAGAAGAAATTCCTAATTCTTGCTTAATTTCTTTTACAAGCTTTCTTTCTTCATCATCATAAATGCCATCTGAGAAGATAAGAGCTAGTACTTCGATAAGGGCAATATTTTTAGAAGTCGTTGTTACAAAGGCTTCAAGAATGTCATGAAGTTGAAGTGAATCTGAGATTGGGTGGTCTTCTGATAGAGCAGCCTCTTTAATGTATAAGTCGATAAATTCTTGTTCCTTGTCACTTACAGAGCCATCAATCTTTGCTACGAAATGGGCTAGTTGAATAAATGCAACTTTTTCTTTTTCCGTTAGTTGTCCTAAAAACATTATTTCGTCTCCTTTATCCATCATTTTTTATAAATGCAGCGTATCGTTCTTTTTCATATATCGATCGAATTCCTCAAAGTTCGTGAGTTTTAACTGCTTGCCAAATGTTGCTGTGAATTGTTCTAAAACATTAATTACTTGAACCGGATTCCCAGTTTCTAAGCCAATTTCAATGTCGTTGAAGCATTTTTGAAACATTTTCCGCTGAGATTGGAGGTGTTCTTTCACATTCTTTTCAAATAGCTCTCTTTGAGTTTGCATTTCTCTAATCGCTTCATTTAACAAGGCAATGACACGCTCTGCTTCGTCTTCAGCAAGCTTTGCACTTTTAAAAATAGCGATACAGCTTTGGTAAACATGTGTAGCTAACATATATCCTGCTAGACTTCCCATAGTGGCAATAATGCCTGGTCCAAATGCTACACCAGCAACTAAACCTGCATAGATACTAGAGGAGGTAGAAAAAGCTGTTTGGCCCATTCTCTCCATGGCTTCTTCAGCTTTAATCTCACCTTTTGCTAAACTGTAAATAGTAACGCCACAATCTATCACACCAGCGGCAATTGATGTAGCCACATTTCCCTTTGCAAGAGCTGAAATCTCAGCCTTTTGCGCTCCAATGCGAATGGTAGACCCTAATGCGCCTGTCGCACCAGACTTGACGCTGCTTTTAGCTGTGTTTTTCACTACATTCATTCCTGCGTCTTTCGCATCTAGTTTGCCTTGAGATACTTGGATGCTATTTTGCACAAGTGAGATTGCGCCACCTATGACGCCACCAACGACAGCGGCTTGTGTTGCGGTTGTTGTAATTTCTTGCTTAAACTGTTTCATTTCTAGTTGGTTAGCATAGCGTTCTGGATTTTCGGCAGCCCCTATTACCTCGTCATAGCTCGTTCCATCAGATCGTATGTCACCATGATGTGCGCCTCCAGTTACATTTCTGGCAGTATCTATATAGTCCTCTTGCTTATGCGTTCCCATGTTACTTCGCTTCGTTGCTAGATTTCTAACAGCTTCTTCTTTATCCGAATTAACAAGCTTTTGCATGCCGCGATATTTTTCGTCACTTATCATATACGTAGCTTCTACAGAACTATTACTAGATTTTGCTTGGATCTCTTCGACTACTTTATTCCCTTTTTTTATAATAATATCAGCTGCGGCATGTGGATCTCCTTCAGCAGCGGTCACAAATGCCTTTGTGTCCAAAGCCCCTTTACGTGCAGCATCCATATTAAATTTTGTTGCTTCAATGTATTCAAAGAGATTCCCTTGTTTTTTACCGATGTCCACTTTTGCCAATTTCTGAGCAGCTTCCCGAAAAAGATCCATGCCAGCAATAGCCGAATCTGTGGCAGCCGCTTCATGTCTAGCTAAGTAGCTTGCTAATTGAGCAGATGACATGTTTTTAACATCATTCACTTTTATTATCGTATTTTGTTTTTTACGAAACGGCCAAAATTTTCTGCGACGTTCACTCATTAAGCAAAATCCCTTTCAAATATGACTTATGCAGATATTGGTTGGTGCTCAAGGAGTTCATATGCAGGAAGTAAAGCTTCTTCACATGATTCATCCAGTGAACCATCTTTATTTAATAATGGTGTTTCAAGGACGATTTTTAACGTTTGTGCAAACACATAAGACATTTGAATGACTCGTTTTTGTTCTTCTGTCATTTTGTCAAAGTTAATTCTGACATCTTTTTTAAACCAATTAGAAAAGAAGTTTTTGAATTTATATAAAAAGCTACTGCTTTGTTCAGTTCTAGCAATATGTAAGGCATCTTCTAGTTGGTTTAGCGTAGTTGTCATATATCTATTAAGGATTTCAGTTACTTCATAAAATTGATCTGACATACTTTCGATTGCGTTTAGCATACTTGCAGCCGTTCTCATTTCTTCTGCTGCATGTCGTGCCTCTGCTTTATGCTTTTTCGCTTGAGCTAGATTCTCTCTAGATTTTGCAGCCATGATCATGCCACCAACGGCAAGTACTGGTCCTGCTACAAGTCCACCCAGAACGGCAGCACCGCCAGCCATCCCTAATCCTCCGGCAGCTAAAGAGCCTCCACCAAACCATGCTAACGTTGCGTTTGTGGCTGCCACACCTGTTAAGGAGCTAATGGCCGTTCCTGTTGAAGCGGTTGCAAACATCATCGCTCCTCCATAAGAAGCAACACCCGCAAGCGCGCCAGAACCAAGGGCAGTAACCCCACCTGAAACTACTTCACTTGCTTTTAATGAGATTTCTTTCATCTCTTGTAATTCTCTTGTGCTAAAGCTTATATTTTTTATTAATTTTGTATCTATGTGTGCTTGACCACTGAGCTTTACATTTTTAACTTGCTCTACTAGATTTATGAATCTACCAAATTGCTCATCCCATACTTGTAGCTTTAGAGCACCTAATTGTTCAAGCGAATGTGTCGCATCAATCTTGCTTTCTTCAAGTTCTTCTTTTGCATTTTCAAAAATTTCTTCCGCCTCTTCATACAACTCTTTTGCTCGACTGTTATTGGAGGAAGCTTCAACACCTTTGGCTATTCCAGTAATCCCTGCAACAGCTGCTGCTCCGGCTAATAAAAAAGGTAATGGCATGATGGTATGTCTCCTTTTACTAGAAGTTATTAAACTACTAAATCCATGCTGTGAATATTATCAAAGTTGGATTTAATTTAATAATATAATAAAAATAAAATAGTTAGTTGTGAATTTTACAAGTTTTTTAAAATTTTATCTAAATATGTCGGATTATGAAGAAGCGTGGGGAAGAAGAAGCGTGGGGACGGTTCTCAGTCTGCCAAGTTCCACAACCAGGCAAACAAGGGACGGTTCTCAGTCTGCCAAGTCTAGCAAAACATGAGGTTCATGAATAATCTTGTGATCTCTCATCGTGCAGTGGGATGGAAGTAGAAGAACCGTCCCACTGCTGCAAAAAAACAGCCATCGGGTCGACGGCTGTTTTTATTTATATTAAAAAAAGCATAAGTTCTTTAACCTAGATTAGTGTCTAGCCCCAGAACCTCGAGGTCTTAAGTCGCCGTCCTCCTGCGGGGAAGCCCCTGCCGTGGGGAGGTTTAAGCTGGTCGGGGCTGAGCAAGACGCTTTCGCTTTTCTTATTGATTTAAACTTTCTTGTCGAATGTCTTCCACAATCCAGTTACCATTAGTATTAACAAGTGTATAATACATTTTTACATGACCTATCATCTCATTTTGTTGTTCTTGAATAACGGTGTATGTGCCACCTTTTTCTTGTGAGATTTCGAATGGTTCATCTGCTTTAAACCATGTGGGAGCATCCATCGCTATTACATAAAGACCGTCACCTTTTTCTTGAAAGTATGTAGTAGCATAGGCGCGAGCTACTTGTTGAGACATTATTTCAGAGAAATGTCTGGTTAACTCTTCAATAGTAGAGAAGTTAGAAATCTTCCCGTTTTCATCAGCTGATTGAACAACTGTCATAAATCTTTTTTCTAGGTTAGGCAATATATTGATCACCGTTTCGTTAGTTAAGGTGTTATCTTCATTAGTTTTGTCAGTCTCTCCGGTTTTCTCATCATTATCCTTAGACTCATTATCGCTGCCGTCAGAATCCTCTTCATTGTTTTCTACGCCATCATTTTGCTCATTGTTGTTCCCTGTTTCTGTAGTTGCTTGTTCTTCGGTAGTAGGGTTTTCTTTGTTTTGTGTGGCATCATCTCCCGAAGCAGTGCAGGCACATAAAGTTAGTAAAAATACTAAAGATAAAGCAATTTTATACAAAATAACACATCCTTTTAAAATCGTTTCGTACATTACGCCTCTCTGATTGCGGTTTATTTTTTGCTTGAATTCCCCTTTTTATAATGGTTTTTTTGATTGTTATTTTGTGTAACAGTAGTATTTTAGTCATCTTTAAAAAATGCTTGATGGTCTATTACTATTAAAATGAGGAACTTGTTACACAAAAAATCGCTAGGACATTACCACCACTATATCAAACCCTCATGTGTTTGTCCTTCGACTCGGTTTGAGAGAGCCGGGCAATTGTCTTTAAATTAGGCACTAACCTATGGGGCACTTACCTGTATTCGGCATACAGTGAAGGTGTAAATAAAATTAAACACCTGGAGGTAAGTTACTATGCAACATATGAACAATATGAATATGTATCCAACAGCAGTGTCCCCTTCACAAATGAATATGCCATCTATGCCACAACCTATGCAGGTTATGGTAGTAGAGCCTTTTGTATATCAAGCATTAATGAGCTTAAAAGGTAAAAGAGTGGTTCTTGATACAACACGTGGACCTGTGAACGGCATTGTAGTAGATGCCAAGCCTGATCATGTCGTAATCCAAGAAAGAGATTCCACATTCTTCGTTCGTACATGTGAAATCATCTGGATCATGCCGGAAACAGGAAAATAAGATATATAGTAGGAAGTCGCTATTCACTATAAGGATTCATAATAGGACAAGGATGCGCGGGGACGGTTCTCGCGCTTCCTTGTCGTATAGTGGGCAGGAAGCATGAGAACCGTCCGAGAGCACTGAAAAAAAATCATACCTTGTCGAATACAGCAAAATTGTTAACGAGATATAGGTGTAACTAAAAAGGGAAGTATCTACATATAGTGAATGATTGCCTTCTGTTTAGCTGAGCTATCACTTTTTCACCAGTCTCGAACCGTCCCCAGCCTTAACTTGTAAAAAATTTGTAATAACCATCAGATATCCGCTCGTTTTTGCTCGTTATAATGGAGGAGAGGTGATGAGTCTTGAAAAAAAGAAAAGTGTTACGCATTGGGTTATTCATGTTGGTCGGTGTTATAGCAACGGTACTTATTATACAAATGGTGGCGCGTCCAGTGGCGATGTCTTCGCAGGAATCGTGGCAGCAATGGGAGGACTTACAATCTGAAACGCAAGATATAAAGGTGAAGCATTGGGAAGAAGATATTAACTATATGTTTGCGACGTTAGAAGACAAACATAAAAACCTATATCATACAACTTCTGAGGAGGCTTTTCTTCAAGAAAAAGAGAAATTAATCAATTCGCTAGATGGATTTACTGATATAGAGGTTTTTATTGAATTGAAGAAGATGATTGCGAAAGTAGGGGATTCACATACGAGTATTCGATATGACATTCCTTTTCACTGGTTTCCAATACAGTTTTATCGCTTTGATGATGGATGGTACGTCGTAAGAGTGGCGAAAGAATTCGAGAAACTTCTTGGACTTAAGGTGATGAAAATTGGAGATACACCGGTAGACGAGATTTTCGCTAGTATGTCTGTCATGATCGAGCATGAAAACGAAGCTGAGCTTAACCTAAACTTTCCATTTGTCGCAAAAAATGCAGAGTTGTTGCAAGGATTTCAGATTATTGACAACCTAGAACAAGCAACATTTGTTTTTCAAGATGAAGTGGGAAAAGAGTTAGCAGTAACGATGCCTACATATTTTCATAAAGATAATGACTACGAAACAATCAGTATATTTGACAACTTAGACGTAAACGAACAACCGTTATTTAAACAAGAGCTAGATGATTGGTACTCTTATACTTTTTTACCTGAGCACGAGGCATTATACATTCAATATAAGCAATGTATGAACGATAAAAATAACCCATTTAGTGACTTTAGAAAAGAAGTACTAGAGCAGATAGACAAGCAACAGCCCGAAAAAATACTGTTTGATGTGAGACACAATGGTGGGGGAAACTCCTTAATTGCTATGCGTCTTATTAATGGTATTGCAAAGAAGCAGAAGGACTTAGGGTATGATGTCTATATTCTTATTGGCCGGAGCACGTACTCATCAGCGATTTTGAATGCTATCGACTTAAAGAAAAAAACAAATGGAATGTTTGTAGGGGAAGCAACGGGTGGCAGCCCTAATCATTACGGAGAAGTGAAGGTTTTCAACTTGCCTAACTCTGGTTTGCGTGTCAGCTATTCAACAAAGTATTTTAAGAACTATGATACAAATGAACCTACGATTAGACCCGACATTGAGGTGCCGCAATTACTTTCAAACTACTTAGCCGGAAAGGACCCAGAAGTAGAAGCCGTACTCAATCTAAAATAGGCAGCGTGATGCAACCTTTTTCGGTGGCAAAGCGAAACCAGTTCTACAATTTGGCAGTGTGGGGACGGTTCTCAGTCTGCCAGATACCAAAATCAGCAAGGGGACGGTTCTTAGTTTGCCTATTAATTATGTAGAAAGGGAGGATTTTCGAATTTGACCTTTGGTAAAATCAAACCGTTTTTGACGTATTGTCTTACTAGCAAGTGCTATCTAACTAATAGCTAAATGACGGTTAATGCTAGCAATATGCTAGTTGATTTAAAAGAAGCCCGGGGACGGTTCTCGCTCTGCCAACCTTAGCGTTGGGAAGTTGGTTTGGTGCTCACTAAGCTAACTTCCATAGTGAGAAGGAAGCATGAGCGGGCGTGTTCCATCTCATAGCGTCTCTATGGGAAGGAAGCACGAGAACCGTCCCCAATCTGCCAGGAAGGGAGCGTCCCCCACTCTGCCTTTATTCGTTTCGGTAGTGCTTCATGAAGTGGCTTGGGGTGCATTTGACGTATTTCTTAAATACACTGATAAAATATTTATAATCTAGGAAGCCGACGTCAGTCGCAATCGTATAAATTTTTCCTTCTCCTTTTATCATAAGTTCCAGAGATTTTTGGATTCGAAATCTGTTTAAGTAATCATTGATAGTATGGTTCGTTTCTTCTTTAAATTTGTTGTGTAAGTAAGTGGAACTCATCCCTGTTTCTTCGACTAAGTCTTGAATCACAATTTTATTCTTGTAGTTATTTGTAATGTAATCTATGATTTTTCGAACGATCTCTGACGTCATAGAGCTGACGGGATTGACGATGTTAGGTGGCACAGTTGGTGTCGCGACAGAAACTGCGACCTGTTCTGCTTCAGCCTTTGCTCTAAGTTTTTGAATAGACACCGATAATGCTGTTGATAATTGCTCGTGATCAAGTGGTTTTAGTAAGTAATCTACTACTTCAAGTTGTAAAGCTTGCTTTGCCAAATGAAATTCTTCGTAGCCTGAAATAATAATAGAGCTATAATTTACTTTCTGTATGCTGTTTCTAATCATTTTTATGCCATCCATAATAGGCATATTTATATCTGTAATCACAATGTCAGGCTTAAGCTCAAGTATTTTTTCAAGACCATCTTGTCCATTGCTTGCTTCTCCGATAATGATGCAGTCGTGTGCCTGCCAGCTAAATGTATACATGAGCCCTTTGCGAATGATGTCTTCATCCTCAACAATTAAAACTTTATACATACACTACATCACATCCTCTTCTATAGGGATAGAGAACTGCACCATTAACCCATCATCGACATTTGATATACGCAGTCCCTTGTTTCCTTCATATAATAAAATTAGGCGTCTGTGCACGTTATAAAGGCCTACGCCCATATTTGTAAGAGCTGGAGTATTGTCTGACAAAGCTTTTTTTATACTCTTTAATTGCTCCTGCTCCATGCCGCCTCCATTATCAAGAACTTTTACTATTAACGATTCGCCTACTCTTGATATATCAACATGAATAGAGAGGCTATTAGATTTTTTATAGCCATGCTTTATCGCATTTTCTAATAATGGCTGTATCAAGAGTTTAGGAACATACATATCCTTTAATTCATCGGATAGATTAATAGCATAATCCAAACGGTTACCAAACCGAAGCTTGTGAAGGGCGAGAAAATCTTCTAAGTATGCGACATCCTCCCCCAATTTCACATGAGGTGTATGATTGTCTACGCTGTATCGAAGTAATCGCGACAAAGCCAGTACGCTTTTTTCTGCTTCGGATGGATTTATGACGATAGCATAGCGAATAGTTTCTAGTACATTGAATATGAAATGAGGATTGAATTGAGATTCTAATTGTTTTACCTCTGAAATTCTCCGTCTCTCAGCCAACTCTGAATTCTGTGTAATTAAATAGTTAATGCGATCAAGCATTAAATTATACTGGTCTGAAACTAATTCAAACTCATCCTGGGATTTAATTGATAAATAGTAATTCATATTGCCTAATTGGAATTGATGTATCGCATGAATAATTTGATCGATGGAGACAGTTATTCTTCTAGATAGTCTAATAGATAAGTGTCTTAATAAAATCATTATAAAAGCGCTTACAAATAAAAGGAATATAATAAGCCAAGTAATCGTTCTCGTTTGCACTTGTAACGAATTCAACGCAATAACATAGATGTTACTGTTTGGCACTTTCACTCTGTCCATGTAAAACACGTTCTCTCCATAGACAACGTCCCCTCTTGAATTAAGTGATGGCCTGAATTTATTAAGAAATCCTCTCGTACTATTGTTGCTAGTTGCGATGATTGTGTCGTATTCATCAGTAATAACAACCATATTTGTCGTCTCGTCAAAAATCATATGCAAGAAATCCTCTTCATGCAACATGTAAAAAATGTAGCCAATCCGCTCGCCCTCATTTGACGTGATTTGTCTTCCATACATATAAACAGTTAGTTTCCCATTGTAATTCACCACGCTATTTGCTTCGCTAATCGTGACTACGTTCGGATTTTTCTCAATCCTTGTATACATGTCCTGAATAATACTTTCCCGCACCGTATCTGTCTCGCCCGCCGTTGAAAGCAGAAGCGTGCCCTCTTTATCTAAAATAAACATATTACTTCTTATGGCTTGCCTGTTATTAAAGTCATAGAAGAATTCATATATCTTATGCTTCCCTCTTCGATTCAATACAAAGTCCATAACCTGCAAGTTGTGTGACATTCTCCTAATTTCTTGTGAGTATGCCTCATTTGTTTTTTCTAACTTTTCACTAATGTGATCACTAGCAATCTCAGCTTGCCTTACAACAACCTGTTTAGCATTAATAATAGAAAAAACTAAAAATAATCCAACTAGAATCGTAAGTGGAATCAGGGCATTGATCATAAAAAATTTACGGATGGTATGTTTAAAACTGAGTCGTTTATTCACAATATTCCCCTTTTACAGCAGTATTTTCATATTTTCATATTATCATAATGTATCCTTAGAATATTGGGAAGTATTTGAAAACTTTACGATTTTAGAGGTGTTTTTATGATTTTCGTATATAACTATCAGTTTATCTCATGTAACCTATAAATGTAAGCACTTACAAAAGAGGGGGAATAAGAAGTGTTAAAAAAGGTATTGGTATCTGGTCTCATAGCGTTACTTATTTTGGCAGGTTGCTCAACGCAAAGTAATTCGGATGCAAAGTCAGACAGTCTTGTTGTGTACTCTCCAAATAGCGAAGACTTAATCGCTACTATTATTCCATTGTTTGAAAAAGAAACAGGTATCAAAGTGGAAGTTATTAGTGCAGGAACAGGGGAGCTTATGAAGCGGATTGAATCTGAAAAAAATTCCCCTTACGCCGACGTAATGTTTGGCGGCACAAAATCTGTTCATATTGAAAACATTGATTTATTTGAAGAATATGTATCTTCAAATGATAAAAACTTAATTAAAGAGTATCAAAATAATACAGGGAAAGTAACGTCTTACGTGTTGGATGGAAATGTCCTTCTTGTAAATACGAATCTAGTAGGTGACATAAAAATTGAAGGCTACAAAGATTTATTAAACCCTGAATTAAAAGGGAAAATCGCGCATACAGATGCCTCTAGCTCAAGCTCTGCTTTTAACCATGTTACAAATATGCTTTTAGCAATTGGTGGCGACTATGAAAGTGAAGAAGGCTGGAAATATGTCGAGCAATTCGTAGAGAACTTAGACGGTAAAATTGCGAGCGGATCTGGTGCTGTTCATAGAAGTGTAGCAGACGGTGAGTTTGTTGTAGGGTTAACTTGGGAAGACCCAGCAGTTGGTTACGTTCGTAGCGGAGCTGCACCTGTAAAGGTTGTCCACCCGGTAGAGGGTACCACATATTCAGCTTCAGCGACATCAATTGTAAAAGGTGCGAACAACCTTGAAAACGCGAAGAAGTTTGTAGACTTCCTTCTTTCAAAAGAAGTGCAAGACACGATTGGGGCTAACCTAAATAACCGTCCATTACATGTTGATTCTAAATCAGCTGATTATATGACGCCAATGTCAGACATTAAGCTAGTGTTCGAAGATTTAGAGTATGTCATTGAAAATAAACAAAATATCGTAGATAAATATATCGACATCGTAACTAGCAAGTAACATACAAGGAAGAGGTGTGCTTCTTTGAGTATAGAGATAAAGTTTGACAACGTGATTAAGAAGTATAATGACCAGGCTGTTATTCCTGGTCTTTCTCTTAATATTAAAAAAGGTGAATTCTTTACGTTACTAGGTCCGTCAGGTTGTGGGAAAACAACATTACTCCGTATGGTGGCTGGCTTCAATTCGATTGAAGGTGGCGAAATATTTTTTGATAACAAATCAATAAATGATCTAAAACCTAATATGAGGAATATCGGTATGGTGTTTCAAAACTATGCTATCTTCCCGCACTTAACCGTTAAGAAAAATATTGCGTTCGGGCTAGAAAACCGTAAAGTTTCGAAAACAGATATAGACAAGAGAGTGAACGAAATTTTAAACATTGTTCAAATCGAACAATTCAAGGATCGACTGCCTGAGAGACTATCAGGGGGCCAGCAGCAAAGGGTGGCGCTGGCGAGAGCCATCGTTATTAACCCAGATGTGCTGCTGATGGATGAACCACTTTCGAACTTGGATGCCAAGCTGCGCATTGAGCTTAGAAATGCGATAAAAAATATTCAAAACAAGGTTGGAATTACAACCATTTATGTCACGCATGACCAAGAAGAAGCGATGGCTGTCTCTGACCGTATCGCTGTTATGAAGGATGGTACGATTCAACACGCAGGGACACCTCAAAATATATACCACCGTCCTGCAAATTTATTTGTTTCGACCTTCATCGGACGGACTAATATATTAGAAGGTTCACTCGTGAAACATGGTGAGGAAATAACGCTTCATTTTAATAACACATACTCTATTAAACTGACTAATATTAATACAAACCTACTATCATCAGATAAAACAAACGTAAAAATTTCAGTGCGACCTGAAGAATTTATAATCAATGAAAGCACAGACGGTGAAGGAATAAAAGGGAAAGTAATCAGCAGTACGTTTTTAGGGTTAAACACTAACTACTTTGTCGAGCTTGAAAATAACAAAGTGGTTGAGATTATAAAAGAATCTGATATTGATTCATTGCTAGAAAAGGGAGCCGTTGTCTACCTACAGTTTAAACCTGAAAAAATTAATGTGTTTAATGAGTCCGGGGAGATTAACTTAACCAGGGGTGTCGTCAATGATATCACCCGATATGAAGACGAAAAAAATACGAGTAAAGGTGTAAATAGTCATGTGGCCATCTAACAAGAAGTACGATGTATGGACGACAATCTCCTTGGCTGTATTTTTAATCTATATCTTATTTCTTTTATATCCCTTAATATCGCTGCTGATTGTTAGCTTTAAAGACCCATCCGCAAACACGTTTTCATTGTTTTATTTTAAAAAATTTTTCGGTAGAGAGTACTATTTAGAGGCACTGTTCAACAGTTTTAAAGTAACAGCCGCTGTGACAATTTTGTCAGCAGTAGTAGCGGTACCGTTAGCATATGTCATGACGACTTTGAAAATAAAAGGCTCTGTTCTTGTAACAACCTTAATTGTTATATCTTCTGTGTCACCGCCCTTTATCGGTGCATATTCGTGGATATTGCTGCTAGGAAGAAACGGTGTTATCACGAACTTTTTTCAAAACAATTTAAATATCACGATACCTGATATTTATGGGTTCACTGGTATTTCTTTAGTTCTCATCTTGCAGCTTTTTCCATTAGTGTACATTTATACGATGGGTGCTCTGAAAAGTGTAGACCGTTCGTTAATAGAAGCAGCTGAAAGTATGAACTGCACAGGTATTAAAAAAATGTATAAAGTAATTGTTCCTCTAATTGTGCCAACATTACTAGCAGGTTCCTTGTTAGTGTTTATGAGAGCTTTATCAGATTTTGGAACTCCTATGTTAATTGGAGAAGGATACAGAACAGTTCCCGTTCTTATTTTTAACGAATTTATTAGTGAATTAGGGGGAGACGCAGGATTCGCTGCTGCTATTAGTGTCATTGTTGTCATCATAGCAACACTTGTCTTTCTTTTACAAAAGTATATTTCTAAGAAAAAGTCATTTACGATGAATGCTTTACATCCAATAGAGCCTAAAGCGGCAAAGGGCTTGGTAAATATACTCGCTCATACATTTGTGTACGGCATTACCATCATTGCTTTACTGCCAAGAATTTATGTGATTTACACATCGTTTTTAAAAACAAAAGGTAGGATTTTCGTAGAGGAGTTCTCGCTGGATAGCTATAGAATTGCCTTTGAAAGACTAGGATCTAGTATTCAAATCACCTTTGTGCTAGCGATTGCAGCCATGGTTATTATCGTAATTCTATCTGTTTTAATTGCCTATATAACAGTGAGACGCCCAAACAATATTAACAACTCGTTAGATACAGTCTCCATGTTCCCGTTTATTGTACCAGGATCAATCTTGGGGATTGCTCTTCTTACGTCCTTTAACAGCAAGCCGTTGTTATTAAGTGGGACCGCGCTCATTATGATTATTTCATTTGCGATAAGAAGGCTACCATATACCGTTCGGTCAAGTGCCGCAATACTCAATCAAATTAGTAAGAGCGTAGAGGAGGCAGCCATAAGCCTGGGTGCTTCTAATATGAAAACTTTTTTCCGCATTACACTGCCTATGATGGGATCCGGTATTATAGCGGGAGCGATTTTAAGCTGGATTAATATTTTTAGTGAACTAAGTACGTCTATCATTCTTTATACCGGCAATACGCGAACGATTAGTATCGCTATTTATACGGAGGTTATTAGAGGAAGCTATGGTACGGCGGCAGCTCTGTCCACTATATTGACAGTCGTAACAGTTGTTTCGCTATTAATTTTCTTTAAGGTAACTGGAAAGCGTGAAATCACGATGTAACCACATAGCAGGAGGCTTTTCCTCTTTGGTAAATATAAGGCGTACCTTCATATTACCTATATAAGTGGATAAGGCTCCTTTTTTATGAAAAAAGAGGCGGTTTTTCAGTAAGAGCGATTGTTTTCCGCGCTCGATTGGGGTGTCTCCTCACCGCTGTGCGCCTGGGTAAGGGACTTAAGTTTCCCTTTACCTTTTATGAGAGAGGCATTGCTTGTGTATGTTTTTATAAATTCAACGGGGAGAGATGAATGTGCAGGTTATTTTAGGTGCAGATGTAGAGGGTTTTCAGCTTAAGGAACATATAAAACAATTTTTACTGCAACAGGATTACGATGTTATGGATGTAACACCACAGCAGGATAATCATTTTGTTACTGCGACTAACCGTGTGGTGGAGGAGGTAAAGGGCACGTCAGCTAGCGGCATCATTATAGATAAATATGGTGTTGGGTCATTCATGGTTGCGAATAAATGTAAGGGGGTTATTTGTGCAAATGTATCCGATGAACACACAGCGAAAATGACCCGTGATCATAATAACACATCTATTATTACAATTGGATCTGGCATGATTGGTACGACATTAGCAGAACGAATTGTCGAGGTCTTCTTACAATCGGAATACTCAGGTGGCAGACATCAAATACGTGTAGATATGTTAAATAAAATGTGCTAGGAGGGATTGGAATGAAGATTTCAATAGGGTGTGATCATATCGTAACTGATATCAAAAATCACATTATAAAGTACTTAAAAGACAAAGGGTATGAGGTCATTGATAACGGAACATACGATTACGAAAGAACACATTATCCGATATACGGTAAGAAAACAGCAGAAAAGGTTGTTTCTCAAGAAGCTGATTTAGGCATTGTGATCTGTGGAACAGGGGTTGGCATTACAGTTAGCGCCGATAAAGTGAAAGGTGCAAGAGCCGCACTCGTCCGTGATGTAGAATCTGCTCGTTACGCCAAGGAATGTCTAAATGCCAATATTATCGGAGTAGGTGGGCGTATTTGTGGTATCGGCGTCATTGAAAATATCGTTGATGTATTTTTGGAAACGGAATTTAGAGCAACACCTGAAAACTTAGCCGTCATTAAACAAATCGATAGCTTAATAGAAGATGTTCCGTCAACTGGTGATGATTTCTTTAGTGAGTTTTTAGAAAAATGGAATAACGGAGGCTATACAGATAGTATCAAAAGTTAAAAGGTCTTATTGCGGACGGAAAGTTCTTTTTAGGATAAATGAGAGGAGGAGCTGATGATTGAAAACATTTAATAGTGACTTCCTGTTTGGCGCTGCTACCGCAGCTTATCAGTCTGAAGGCGCTACTACGATAGATGGCAGAGGCCCATGTTATTGGGATGAATATTTACACAGAGACTCGAGCACCTTCCACGGTGATATAGCAAGTGATTTTTACCATACGTATAAACAGGATATTAGACAAGCAAAAGCGTTTGGCATTGACAGCATCCGTATATCTATTGCTTGGACGAGAATTTTGCCAAATGGAATAGGGCCTGTCAATCAGGCAGGCGTGCAATTTTACCGAGATGTATTTGATGAGTGTCGTGAAAATGGTGTGGAGCCGTTTGTTACGCTTCACCATTTTGATACACCTTTGCCACTTTTTAAAAAAGGTGATTGGCTAAATAAGGACAACATTGACCACTTTGTAAACTATGCCAAAGTATGTTTTCAGCAATTCGGAGACCAGGTGAAGCATTGGATTACCATTAATGAACCGTGGTCTGTTGTGGCGGGACAATATGTAATTGGTCATTTTCCGCCAAATATACAATATGATGTCCCAAAAGCGATTCAAGCTATGCACAATATGAGCGTCGCACATGCAAAGGTTGTGAACTTGTATAAAGACATGCAGCTCGATGGTGAAATCGGCATTGTTCATATTTTAGAGTCAAAATACGCGAATTCAGAGTCGGAAAATGATAAAAAAGCAGCACAACTTGAGGACACACTCGCTAACAGATTCGTTCTAGATGCTTGTCTGAAAGGTAAATATAGTGAGGAAACGGTACGTGACCTCACAGATATAATCCAAGCAAGCAGAGATACATGGACTATCACAGACGAAGAGTTAAATTGCCTTTCAAAAGCAGCGGTACAGATAGACTTTCTCGGCTTAAATTACTATGCAAGTCACTTTATTGAACACTATGAAGGTGATAGTTTTATTGGGCACAATGGAACAGGTGAAAAAGGGACTAGTGTATTTGCTTTAAAAGGGATTGGCAAGCGGGTTAAAAATCAAGCAGTTCCCACTACAGATTGGGATTGGCCTATCTTTCCAAAAGGTTTGTTTGATATGCTTCTTCGCATTAAAAATGAGTATCCTGCCTACAAAAAAATCTATGTCACAGAGAACGGACTTGGATATAAGGATGCCATGACAGGACATAAAATAAACGATTTACTAAGAATTCAATATGTTCATGATCATCTAGCCGCGATATTAGAGGCCATCGATGCAGGTGTAAATGTAAAAGGATATTTTATTTGGTCATTAATGGATGTTTTATCGTGGACCAATGGATTTAACAAACGTTATGGCCTTTTTTATGTAGATTTTGAGACGCAAGAACGATATCCGAAACGAAGTGCCTATTGGTACAAACAATTATCAAGCAGCAGAGTATTGCTTGGTCCTCAGCGAGTAGAGTTTTAACACAATGTACCATGGCTACTACTAATAAGGGTGATTGGCCAGAAACGATGTTAAGGGGAGTTTTTATATTTTTTAATAAAGGCTCTGTTAAAGGTGAATGTTGATTTGTCGATCCTTCCTATATTTAATTGTAGCTGAATACGTGTTAAAAGACGAAAGGACAAGAGTGCCACGATCTATGGCAACGCCTTTCTGACCCACTCATGTGGTCCTCTGCGGGATGCAGTGGTAGGCGTAAGACCCTACAGGCGCATGCGCCGAGGCCGACAATATCACGCCGTCCCAGCGTATTATCGGCACTATCCGGATGTCCTGTGTGACTCAGGTTTACGACATCCACGATATTCGGCGAATCGCAATGGAGCGAAAATCAACAAAAAGTTTAACACAGCATTAATAAAAGGAGGCTTTATGATGAGTGCTACCGCTATGGCATCCGTAAAAGAAATGCTAACAGATGCAAGAAAAGGAGGGTATGCCGTACCAGCTTTTAATATTCACAACCTCGAAACGATACAAGTCGTGTGTGAAGCAGCAGCAGAGCTGAAATCTCCTGTTATGATTGCTGCTACACCGAGTACTTTGAAATACGCGGGGGAAGATTATCTACTCGCGATATTAAATGTAGCAGCTAAAAAATATAATATCCCGATTGCCGCGCATTTGGATCATGCGGAGGATGTCGCGTATATTAAAAGGTTGATTGATTTAGGGTACACGTCGGTGATGATAGATGCTTCGCATTTCCCATTTGAAGAGAACATTGCCATTGTAAAAGAAGTGGTGGAATATGCTCATGCGCGCCATGTATCTGTTGAGGCAGAGCTAGGCCGCTTAGGTGGGCAAGAGGATGATATCATAGTAGATGAGAAGGACTCCTTTTATACTGATCCTGTCAGTGCTGTTCAATTTGTTGAAAGAACGGAAATAGATTCGTTTGCGGTTGCCATCGGAACTGCACATGGCATGTACAAATCAGAGCCGAAACTTGACTTTAATAGATTAGAGAAAATTGCTGAGCTAATCGAGATTCCTTTAGTTCTTCATGGTGGGTCTGGCATACCTGACCGCGATGTGCAGCGTACGATTGCTTCTGGTATCGCTAAGGTTAATATAGCGACTGAACTCAAAATTCCATTTGCAGCAGCTGTCAGGGATTACTTCATAGTAAATCCACAAGCAAATGACCCGCGTAAATACTTAACACCAGGTAAAGAAGCAATGAGGAAAGTAGTATTAGAAAAAATAATGATGGTAGGAAGTAACGGAAAAGCATGATTACAACGATTACTCTGAATCCTTCTGTAGACAGGCGTTATATAGTCGATGATTTTAAGGTAGGGAGCGTGTTTAAAACATCACAATACGAGGCCACAGCTGGTGGAAAAGGTCTCAATGTCAGTCGCGTAGTCGCATCGTATAATGAACAAGTGTTGGCGACCGGATTAATTGGCGGAAAGAGTGGCGAGTTTATTAAAGGTAGGTTACAAGAGGTAGGAGTGCCGCATCAATTTGTTCCTATAAAAGAAGAGACGAGAAGTTGTATCGCCATTGTCGGAAACAATTATCAGACCGAAATACTAGAAACGGGTCCTACGGTGACAGAGTCGGAGATTGGTACATTTCTAGTAACCTATCAAAGACTGGTTCAGACATCTTCCATCATTGTCGCGTCAGGCAGTATTCCCAATGGAGTACCGTTTGATATTTATAGTGTCTTAATTAAGAAGGCTCGAGATCATAATGTCCCGTTCTTTCTTGATACGAGTGGCTTAGCACTTGGGGAAGCGATACAAGCTGGGCCAACATTAATTAAACCCAATCTTGATGAGTTAGCCTCACTAGTAGGCTTCCGCCTAACAGAAGAGGAAGATATCATACAAGCTGCCAAACACTTATCGATGAGTGGTATTGAATATGTTGTTGTATCACTAGGGGCGGACGGTGTCATCGCTTTTCATCATGACCAGGTGTATAAGCTAACCGTCCCAAAAGTGAAAGTTATAAACCCTGTTGGCTCAGGCGATTCTATGATGGCCGGCCTTGCCATCGCTTTTCAGCGGCAGTATAACTTCAGTGATTCACTCAGACTAGCAACAGCCTTCGGCACAGCAAACGCCATGGCAGCAAGTACCGCTCACGTTGACAAAAACATAGTTAACCAACTACAAAAAAATATTTTAGTACAATAAAAAAGAATAGAGTCAGGAAGCAAGGGGACGGTTCTCACTCTGCCAATTTTATCGTTGGGGAGTGGGTTCGGTTCCCATTCTGCAAGGAAGTAAGGGGGAAGGAAGCGTGAGAACCGTCCCCAGTCTGCCTTATCGATAACTTGCTCTCATTTCCTTCATTAGATTGTTGACGCGAGGCAGTGATTTCACAGCGATTAGTTTTATATCTAGTTCTTTTGCTACATTTGAAAAGATATGCGCTGTATCCTCGGTTACCCACAGTTCTCTCGGGACTCCTTGGATTTGTTCTATCAATGCGAAAACAGCGTGTTGTTTAACGGTGTCATTGTTATTAGATAAGTCTAGTATCTCATGAAACAAAACCATTTCAGTTTTTCGGTCTATACCAACAAGTACAGTTGGAAGGTACGGGCGGTCGGTTTCATTTTCTTGGATAGGATTTGGCAAGAGCTTCACACCGAATTCAATCGCTCTGTTTATTTTATTGTACTTCTTTTTGAAGCTATGTAATTCTAATTCACTCATGTAAAGAGGAACGGCCGCTTCAGTATCGTCGTTGGATATTAATTGAACAAGTGTTGACTGCCATTCTTGAGTATCATCGTCCCATATTCGAGAGAAGAAGGAATCTGGATCTTCTTGTTCGAAGAGATGAGGGGCCTCTTTCGCAAGCTGGCACACGTATAATGTCTGCTCCATTATAGTAGCGAATAACTGTATTTCTTTTTCGGTTAAAAACCACGGTACATAGTTTGGGATAAAACTTCTAAATAGTGGCCAATCATTCTTGCCTCGATAGGAAAAGCCGTTTTCTGTTAATATGCGATAATCTACTTCGTCCAGTTCATTCCGATTAGACAGGCTGAGTATCATAGAGCGTTGTTCTAAGTAGTTGTCCTCATTGACCAAATCATCCTGAATTTTTTTCATAAAATCTATGCCTTCGTCTCCAATATAAACAGCCAGTCCAAATTCTTGCCCAGCACTACCCATCACGGAGCATATACATGGTTCCCCAGTTACAGGATCCGCTACCATAAATTGATGATAGTCGTCCATCCATTTCCATGGCTGTAGTTGCTTAAACTCGTCAACTAGAGATAGAAGAGTGGACCAATCTGCTTTTCGCTGTGTTTCGGCGGGCGAACTCCATTCTAAATCAGCGAGTTCCTCGTTAATCCATGCTGTTAGCTCTTTGCTACTAATCTCCTCTAGTTCCAACTCTCCCATTAATAACTCGCCACGGCTATCCTCCGGTGGAGCAAGCCTCATCGCTTTTGCACAATAAGGATACGTCATGTTAGGGTCTGCTGGTAGCTTTTTCTCAAGCACTATATCATGTTCCCAATTATCACCAAAATCGTACGTGTATACACAGCGGTCTTTTTCTGTGACGAACCAATCACCTATGATTTCTGTTCGTTCATCGTAGTGCTCACTATCCCATGAGAGAGGCCCAAAGTCTAATTCAGGATCACCAGAGCCGATGTTAATCTCGCCATATGGTATACTTTTTCCGCCTATTTTTCTCAGATTAAAATCATGCAAATGAGAGTCTTACCATTCGAATGCAACCTGCAGAGCCTGATGAAGTTCGTGAAAGGTCATGTTTTCATCTACTAACAACCGCCTCCATACTGGGGGCTTCATCCCAACCAATGAAACCTTCAACTGCAAAACCATCGTACCTACCTCATTTCCGTAATCAATCAAGATTAATATAATTGTAAAAGAAATAAAGGTACAGGACAAGAAGAAGCGCAGGCGGGTTCAAGGTTTGCCACGTTAACAGGCAGAGTGGGGACGGTTCTCAGTTTGCCAGGTACCAAAAGCAGCAAGGGGACGGTTCTCAGTCTGCCTATTAATTATGTAACAGGGGAGGGTTTTGGAATTGACCTTTGGTAAAATCAAACCGTTTTTGACGTATTGTCTTACTAGCAAGTGCTATCAAACTAATAGCTAAATGACGGTTAATGCTAGCAATATGCTAGTTGATTTAAAAGAAGCACGGGGACGGTTCTCAGTCTGCCAACCTTAGCGTTGGGAAGTTGGTTTGGTGCTCACTAAGCTAACTTCCATAGTGAGAAGGAAGCATGAGCGGGCTTGTTCCATCTCATAGCGTCTCTATGGGAAGGAAGCATGAGAACCGTCCCCGTTTAACCTTTTATGAGAGAACAATACTAAATGAACACCACTTTCCTTCTCTTTTTGATATGATAGACATACAAGAAATTAGGATTTTAATATGGTATGGGGGAAGACGTATGGTTGGTGTGAAATCAGTGTTGATTGACGGAGAACCAGTATACATGTTTAATAGTGCCATCTATATTTTTGATTCAGCTTCTGAACGAACGTTGGAAGTGGATATGATTGTAAGTGAAATCACGCTAAAAAAATATAAAGATAGAGAAAGTTTGATTGCGGAAATAGAATTAGAAGATAGTAGAGTTATAAATTCCTTTATGTTTTTGAAGTCCATACCTGGGAAGTTGCCTAGGTTGAACTTGTCCTGTGGGTTAGATGAAGGTGACTCTTACGAAGGTGTACTTACAGTCAGCGAGAACGATTTAGAGTTTCCAGATATTGAAGTCGGCCTGACATTGGAAGATATTCGTAAAGTAGAAATGCCGACTGAAAAGATAACACTTAAATTAACGCTGCCGATTGATCAAGTAGAGTGGCTGAAATCACAGAAGAACAGAGATGTACAGCGGGTTATTAGTGAGTTGTTGTATCAGCATATGAAATAGGCAGTGTGGGGACGGTTCTCATACTGCCGAACGAGGTATGTCGACGTGAGACTAGTTCTCACATTGCCAACTAACCAGAATAGGCAGTACTACGCTACCAACTCATTAAAATGAGAAGGATGCACTAGAACCGTCCCCGTGTGACATAAATACAATTGCAAAAGAAGATAATATCAAAAGAAATTATGTAACTGAACTGCTATGTTCTTGATTGACTAGAAGTTTTTATCAGAGCAAAGCGAGCAGTTAAAGCATTAGTTAGGAAGTGGAAAATATGAACCGGAAAGACATCGCCAATATACGGAAGCAGTTTAAAATAGATAATTACAATATGAAAATTCACGAAATCCTGAACGTATATGTAAAAAAAGAAACGGGTGACATTTATCATTATGTTGCTCAACCGTTTGAAATGTTAGAACAAGAAACCCAAGAGTTATTTTTAAAAAATTTCAAAAAGGTATTAACAGGGCAATTAGATGCGAAGCTTTTTGAACTTAAATTTCGTCAAGATGTCGAAGACAACACGCAAGAGATATTGTTGGAAGGTATGCAAGCTGACTCAACGGAGGACTGGACAGAGAGCATGCTCGATATCGTTGGAAAGATGGTGGCAAACGCAACATACGAGTTTGATACAATCATCACGTTTATTCGTGCAGAGTATCGAAAGCCGACGAAAAAACGAAGCCAAGATTCCGAAGAAGGCGGCGATGATGAAGTCTATACTAGCCCTCTCATTCTCTGCAGCATGAATAAAATTGACCAGCCGCAAAAGACATTACTATTTGATTACATAGAAAAAGAATTCAAACCGAATACCGTTTTCGATCCTATCATCAACTTAACGTCACCGCTTGCAGGTTTTTTATTTCCTGCTTTTAAAAGTAATGCAGCGGACGTGAATCATATACTGTATTGTGCAGGGAAGGTAAATCAGCCGAGCTATTCTTTTATTGAAGACGTACTGAGTTGCGGCGATATTATTACAGCTGCAGAAGAAAGTGACACGTTTGAAGAAGTTGTCAAACAAGTAGCTAAAAAAGATGTAGACACGCAAGTGATGGCGAATGTATATGAAGAAATTGACCGGATTGTCAAAGAGAATGAAGAAAACGAAGAAAGCGAAGCCCCAAAACTAGATTACCGTGATATCGAACGAATTTTAACCGTAAGTGGTGTCGAAGATGTCGATACGGAAAAAGTAGAGTCTGCCTTTAAAACGGTTATAGATGACGAAAAACATGAATTCAAAGCCAACAACCTTGTTCCTAAATCTATAAAAATCACAACAAAGGTAGGACACATAAACGTCAAACCCCATGACCTTAAAAATATCAAATACATTACATTCGAAGGCAAACGCTGCCTCCTCCTAGAAGTCGAAGAAGAAATGCACTTCGAATAGAGTGGCAGAGCGGGGACGGTTCTCGTGCTGCCAAGTCTGATTTTGGTTGGGGAGTAGGCAGAGTGGGGACGGTTCTTATACTGCCAAGTTCTGATGCTTGAAGACAGGCGAGAGCAAGCTCAATCACATTCTACAAGAAGCAAAGTAAAGGAAGCATGAGAACCGTCCCCATGCTTCCATACAATTTGCAAAATAGCCTCGATTCCCTTGCGATATAAAGATTAATAAAATAGATAAGTAGGGTAGATGAAGATATGATGAAAGGTATTTTTGAACATAAATGGTCGGTGATAGGAATTGCGGTTTTTTGCTCAATTCTTTGGGGGAGTGCTTTTCCTGTTTTGAAAGTTAGTTATATAGAAATGCAGATGGCACCGGATGATATAATCGCAAAGATTGTATTAGCTGGCATTCGTTTTTTTATCGCAGGATTGCTCGTGCTAGCCTTTTTGCTTATCACTCGTCCTAAACGCATTCTCGTAAAACGTAAGCAGTTTTTTGTGTTAATTATCCTTGGCTTGGTTCAGACCGCTTTACAATATTTTTTCTTTTATAATGGGTTAGCAAAAGTGTCCGGGATGCAGGGGGCTATTCTCTCATCTGCTGGGACTTTTTTTACGGTTATAATGGTGCATTTTTACTATAAAAATGATCGTTTGAATTGGCAAAAAATCATCGGTTTACTCGCTGGATTTACTGGAATTGTAGCTGCAAACTGGGGGGAGGCACTTCAGTTTTCTTTTCATTGGGATGGAGAAGGCTATATGATTCTATCAGGTGTAACCAATGCCATTGCAACGATTCTTGCTAAGGAGTTGGCAACGGGCATTCATCCTTTCGCTGTGACCGGTTGGCAGTTGACCCTTGGTTCTAGCATAATGCTTGTCTTTGGACTTCCGCAAATGGCTGCCGGTGCCATTACCTTTACGTCTTTTGGGTGGGGGTTATTACTCTATTCTGCTCTTCTTTCTGCCTGTGCTTTTGGCCTTTGGTACTCTTTATTGAAGTTCAACCCAGCGGGAGAATTGAGTATGTATAAATTTATTGTCCCTGTTTCTGGCACAGTATTATCCGCAATGTTTATTCCAGAAGAACATCTAAATGTATTTATCTTAGTTGCCATTTCTATGGTTGCTGTTGGTATTATTGTAGTGAACTATAAAGGGAAGAAAAATGAGAAGTCAATGACTACCCCTCGAGCAAGCTAGAAGGCAAAGTGGGGACGGTTCTCATGCTGCCGAGTCAGGCATGGAAAGTAGGCAAAGTGGGGCGGGTTCTCGCACTACCGAGTCAGGCATGGGAAGTAGGCAAAGTGGGGACGGTTCTCATGCTGCCAAGTGCTAGGCAGAAGAGAGAATTAGACTAGCACCGGTTCTCACTACGAGTCCCGACGACGAGAAAGATGCAAGGGAACCGTCCGAAACCGGTGGGAAAGTGACAGATCAGAAAAAGAAAAACTAACCATCTACTATATGTAGTCAATTACCTTTTCCCGAAAGCCTTTATTCGGTTAATAATTATACTAAAATCAAAATCGTTTGGCTTTTTTAGTGCTCTTGAAATGTCTCTATGCACCGAAGTAAATAGGTGCTCTTACTTACTGGTTCCATTTCTGTGGAGAAACATGTAAACAACATACAAAATAGCAGACCAAATCGCATATGATTTGGTCTATTCTTACTTCTATATTTTAATGTTTATTGAAATTATATACATGAATTGGTATACAAAATATCAACCCAATAAACTAGCAGACAATTGTTGTAAGTGTGCTAATTACTATATTAATTGGACTGTATTTACTTTATTGATTGGATAAACCAAAAGAATAATTATAATTTTATGATAAAATAATTACAGTTTGTGAAGAATGATTTTAATCTAACTAAACAAGATATATGCGTAGAGATTTTGAGTAAAAGAGTTAATTAAGTGAGGGATGCTAACATGGGAAAAAAGCAATTATTAGAAAGACTCAATCAGATTGGAAGAAGTATAGAAGAAACGGGTGATGCATTGCTGTTACTAGGCCTTGGTTCAGTTGGAAATGAGACCGAACGTTTAGATGAATATTCTGATTTGGACTTTTTTGTTATCGCAAAGCCCACCTTGAAAACAAGATTTATAGACCAACTAGATTGGCTTGAATCTGTTCACCCTTTGGCTTATTCATTTAAAAATACAAAAGACGGTTATAAGATTTTATTTGAAGATGGAATATATGGTGAATTTGCGGTATTTGAAGAAGAGGAAATGAGAAATATTCATTTTTCTCCTGGACGTATTGTTTGGAAAGAACCTTCCTTTAATAATCTAGAAATTGTGTCACCTTTAAGAAGAGCCCCATTGATACGCCAAGAGTCGCTAGACTTTGCTATAAACGAAGCCCTGACTAATTTATATGTCGGGCTATGCAGGTATGCAAGGGGCGAAAAGTTTTCTGGTATGAAGTTTATTCAAAACCACGCAATAGATAATATCCTATCCGTACTTCATTTAATTGAAAAGGAAGTAGAGTATTACCTAGATATTTTCGGGAATGATAGACGGGTAGAAAAAAGATTTCCAGAATTTGCAGGAATGATGAGGGAAATGTTACAAGGATATCAGCAAGTTCCAGAATCTGCTCTTAAAATTTTGGATTATTTAGAAGAGGTTTATCCTGTGAATCAAAATATGAGAAAAGAAATTAGGCGATTAGCAATTATTTGTAATCAGTTGGATGAACAATAAAAACTAAGTTTATAAAAATTTGCATTCTATTAAAAGGCAGAGTAGGGCCAGTTCTCGCGCTATCGAGTGCTAGGCATGAGAGAGACGTATACTAGTACCGGTTTTCACACGGCAAATCCCGACAACAGGAAGGGTGCACGAGAACCCCTTCCATGCTTCCTGAAATTTGGAATAGCTACAAACGTAAAGGGGATAAAACATGAGAACTACAAATTAAATGTTTATATGTTTTTTCTCAGCTTTCTTTGTCTACTGGTTTTTAGGCAGCGCAATTTTCGTAAGCTATTATTACTTTTTTACGGACTTACAATACCTTGGTGGCGTAGCAATGTTGGGCGGCTTCTCAGTAGGACCTTTTATAGGAGTTATTCTATCTCTTATAATATTAATATTATTTAATAGACTTAAGGTTAAAGGAAAGCTTATATTGACCAGCCTTCATGTATGCGCTGCATGTTTGCTTTTTTTGAGTTACTTATTATATAACAACTGATTTGCTTGTAATAATCACGTTTAGGGGACAGTTCTCGAGTAAGAACTGTCCCCTGTTGTTTTATATCCAACCTCATCATCTGACGGAGCAAAAAAAGAATTTCCATGTCGTCAATTTAATTCCCCTCACCAATCAACTCATCTCGCAACGGCAGACTAAGAACCGTCCCCATGCTTCCATGCTTCATTTAAAAACAAAAAGTCCGATCATGAGCCAAAATACTAGAAGGATACTAGTAACAATAAGTAAAGAGTAAGCATTAAACTGGTAGATTAATGGCATGGATGCTGCTGTGAAAAAGCCGCCACCAACAAACGGTTCGAACAGTAATTGTTTGTACCCAAAGCTTTCAAATGAAGGTGTTTCTTTTTCAGGATCAACAATTTGTAAAAGCATTAAGCCTGTTGTTGTCATCCCCATTGATTGTCCTAAATCTACAACACCTCTTTCAAACCAATAGCTCGGGATCATTTTAGGTGCTAATACAATAAATGCGAATATATTCCAACTAATCCCGACGAAAGAAAGTAGTAAGAATGCGATCCAATGTTGTTGTATGGCAGTGAGTGCTAATGAAGCTATCGCTGATGTGATTAATAAGTCAAGAGCTAATCCTTGAATTCGCATTATTAATTGCCGGTTCATAAATGAATAGTTTATGAGCCTATTTTCAATAAGTTGGACAATGACACTACCAACCATTGCTAGTGGAAAGAGCGGAAGGTGTTTAAAAATAAAGATATTATACTTTGCACCCCATGTTGCATTTTCAATGACTATAAATCCTTTTTGTAAAAGAAGTCCTAAGCCAATGGCTAGTAGAATACATGCAAATTGAACTGTTAATGTTTCAATAGATTGTGTTCTAGTTGTTAATTGGCCAGCTGTTGGCTTTTCATCCTCTTTGTAGATTCCTTTCTTTTCATACGAACTCATATTTGCTGGAGATTTAGCAACTGTTGTTTTTTTCTTACGAATGCCCCAATTAATAATCGTGATTCCCGTTAACATTCCGGAAATAACTCCAATTGTTGCAAGTCCGACCGCTAAATCACGCCCTTGCTCAAACCCTAAGCTGTTAAAAGTTTGCTCTAATCCAGCAGCTGTTCCAGGTCCTCCTTGAAAACTAATTTCAATTAATGCGCCAGACATTTCAGGAAGCGAAAGAAAAGGGGTAAGAACAAAGATCGCAAGTAAAAGACCTAATACATATTGTCCCCATGCAACTGTTTGCCCAAATGAAACCTGAGGTCCTGCTAATTTCCAAATTTGTTTAGGGCTAGGAATCTTTTTCCCTAAAAATAAAGAGGCGAATATGATTGTAATAAGTACCTTTGGCATGTCTCTCCAAACAGCGACTATTTCCTCAGTGAACAGACCATCTGCTAATATATGATTATCCGAAAAAAATCTCCCCAATACTTGCTCTCCCAACAAAAGCCCTAATAATCCAGCAATAATCGAAGTTGGGATGAAAATACTTTGAAAATAAGGGACAAAGGATCGAATGAACTTACCAGTAATAAGTAAAACTCCAATTATAGCTAAGCTAATTAAGAACATATATTATGTATATCCCCCCTATTAAAAAAAGAAAGGAAACCAAACGATTTCCTTTACAATTGACTGCTATATTCGGCTTTATTATAGTAATGATATAGTTTTTCCTCATCCTGTTTTGATAGTGGTTCAGTTGGATCGTACTCAGGAGCATTTTTAATTGAATCTTTCATAATGTCTACTGTTACGGTTTTATCAGGCCAATTTAAATCTGTAATCCAATCGGTAGCAACCAACACTTTCTTTCCAGGAAGCCAATTGTTTGTGTCTACTATGATGTAGCGAATCTCCCATGTCTCATCGTCGATAATCATATCGGATACATGTCCAATTTCACCGTTACGCGCATGAATTCTATAGCCAGAAAACACGCCGGTAATTTCTTTCACACTTCGCATGTGATTTTGTTCCCCTTCTTTTTCCTTAAGAAGCTCGTTTTCCGATCGTGTCGTTTTCTTTAAGTCGTAAGGTATAATATGATTCCCCCAAATTTGAGTACCTGTCCAATAGTATGACCAACCATAATAATCACTTAGCGCTATTTCATGTTCTCGTGAAACCGGTCGATGTTCATAAACATCAGGGCTATTTTTAATCTTATCCTTGGACGCAAAAACACTGACCTTTTGATTAAGTAAGTCGACTTCATCAAATTCAATAGGTGAAAAAAGAACCTTTCGGCCTGGTAACCATTTCATCGTATCAATCACAAGGTATCGGATCGTCCAGCTCTTATCATCGAAAAAGAAGTCAAATACCTCACCAATACTCCCGTCTGTCGCTTCAATATTAAAGTTTTTCAAAGCTAATGCTTGATGTAGCATATTAATTATTCCGCCTCCTTCTAGAATTTATTTTCATCTTGTATAAGTGAGTTCCCTCGTATACAAAAATTAAACATGGCAGCATGGGGACGGTTCTCATGCTGCCAAACGGCAAACAAGGGATGGTTCTCGTACTGCCAACCAGCACGACAGATAGAAGGAGAGGGGGATTTTTCCGCTTCTTACCCGACAAAAGAATGAAATGTAGAAGAACAGTTCGTTAGCACTGAAAAGGCCGTAGTTTGTTGGATTGCATGTAACATATATAGACATAAAAAAAGCTAATCAACTACTTGTAAGATGATTAGCTTCTTATTATCCGTTCCATTTTCGTCAGTTTGAAACCAGCACTGTGATTTCCATTTAACCTACGTTATTCTATTGATTACTTTCTGTGAAATAGTCCTAAACCGTTCGCGTGTATCCGAAACACCAACCTACACACCACGCATGACAGAGTAAGGATTATCCCCAGGTATTGCCCCCGATTTAGCGTGTGCCCCATTTCGTCACTATCAAGCAATCCCTAGTCGTAACTTCATTTGATTAAGTGCGGAATGGCAGAGTAAGAACCGTCCCCGGTTTGCCAAGAATCAAGAGGCCGCCCCCGGTCTGCCAGCAACACCACCAAGGAAGCAGTAGAACCGTCCCCACTCTGCCAAGGCCAACCGGTTTTACTTGGTTCCACGCTGCTCGCCACGCCCGGCAGAGTAAGAACCGTCCCCGCCTTGCCAGCAACACACCAAGGAAGCAGTAGAACCGTCCCCACTCTGCCAAAGCCATCCGATTTTGCGAAATCTCACGCATCCAACCGCGCCCTGGCGGACAAAGCACCATCCCGTCGTGGCTGAGGAAGCACAAGAACCGTCCCCACTCTGCCAACTAGTAGGTGATTTGTCCGTTTTCGACTAGGTGGCAGGCTACTTGTTGGTTAGTGTCTCCGCTAGGTTGTAGCGCGGGATCTTCGGTTTTGCACCGGTCCATGGCTAACGGGCAGCGTGTGTGAAAACGACAGCCGGTAGGTGGACTAATAGGCGATGGTACATCGCCGGTCAAGATAATGCGTTCTTTTTTCTTAGATAGATTCGTACTAGGAATTGCAGACAGCAATGCCCGCGTATATGGATGCTGTGGGTTGTTGAAAATTGATTTTTTATCAGCAATCTCCACTATTTTTCCTAAATACATAACGATAATTCGGTCCGAAATATGGCGAACGACACCTAAATCGTGTGAGATAAATAAATACGTTAAGTTAAATTTACGCTGTAAATCCTTTAATAAGTTTAATACTTGCGCTTGAATTGACACATCTAGAGCAGATACTGCTTCATCACAAATGATGAGCTTTGGGTTAACGGACAGTGCACGAGCAATGCCAATACGTTGACGTTGTCCGCCACTAAACTCGTGTGGATAGCGGTCGATTTGATGTGGTCCAATCCCGACTGTATCAAGGAGTTCAATGATTTTATCTCTGCGTTTATGTCGTGGTACGACATTTTGAATTTCTAGCGCTTCTTCTATTATTTGGCCAACAGTTTGTCGCGGGTTTAAGGATGCATACGGGTCCTGGAAAATAATTTGCATGTCTTTTCTTTTTTCACGGAGCTTAGACTTGCTTAATTTTAATAAGTTTATTCCTTCAAATGTCACTTCACCATCATACGGGTCATCTAAGCGAAGAATGGCCCGGCCCGTCGTGGATTTGCCACAGCCAGATTCGCCTACGATGCTTAACGTTTCCCCTTTGTATACAGTAAAGCTAATGTCATCAACTGCCTTCACATGGTTGACGGTTCTTCCGAAGAAACCACCTTTAATGGGAAAATATTGCTTTAAATTTTTCACTTCAAGTAATGCTTTTTCACTCATGTGTCATCAGCTCCTTTTCCATTTTATCGGTGTGAATCCAACAACGCACCTCGTCACCGTCTTCAGTATGTACTAAATCTGGCAAGGAGGTTTTACAAATATCACGAGCATGTGGACATCTTGGCGCGAAACGACAGCCTTCGGGAAGATCAAAGGGGCTTGGAACAGAGCCTTCAATGACCGCTAAATCACCTTCGATATCCTCATCGTGCTTTGGCACAGAGTTTAGCAATCCAACCGTATAAGGATGCTTAGGATTCGTGAAAATGGTGTGCACATCTGCGTACTCAACGACCTTCCCGCAGTACATAACAGCCACCTTATCGCACATTTCAGCAACAACACCTAAATCATGCGTAATAATAATCAAAGACGTCCCTAATTCTTCCTGAAGGTTTTTTATCAAATCTAGAATTTGAGCCTGAATTGTTACGTCCAACGCTGTGGTTGGCTCATCAGCAATGAGCAGTTCGGGATTACAGGCAAGAGCAATCCCAATCATAACACGCTGCCTCATCCCACCAGATAGTTCAAATGGATATTGCTTGGCGCGTTTTTCTGGTGACGGGATACCGACGAGACGGAGCATATCTATTGCTTTTACCCATGCTTCACGCTTATTCAGCTTTTGATGAATGCGAATGGACTCCGCTATTTGCTCTCCACAAGTAAGCGTAGGGTTGAGAGAAGTCATAGGCTCTTGAAAAATCATTGATATGTTGTTACCACGTATGTCCATCATTTCCTTCTTTGTTTTTTTAAGAAGACTTTCTCCTTTAAAAATAACGTCCCCACCGACTATCTTGCCGACCGGCTCTTGCAACAGTCTCATGATGGATAAAGACGTGATACTTTTTCCAGAACCGGATTCCCCAACAATGCCGAGTGTTTTTCCTTTTTCTAATGTAAAATCAACACCATCTACTGCTTTAACCTCTCCGTCATCAGTGAAGAAAGATGTACGAAGGTCTATTACTTCTAAAATATTTGTAGTCTTGGTCATCTTTGTTCACTCCTAATTTAAGTCAATTCGCTTATTGATAAGTCGGTACGTTATATCTACTAAAAAATTTACAAACACAAACAGTACAGCACAAACTAAAATAGTACCTTGCACCATCGGAAAATCGTGGGCGCGAATAGAATTGATAATTAGTAGCCCTAACCCGTTAACTGCAAAAACTGTCTCCGTGATGACGGCTCCCCCTAACAACGTTCCGAACTGAAGCCCGACAACCGTCACAACAGGAACTAACGCGTTACGTAACGCATGCTTATAAATGACGAGCTTATCACTTACCCCTTTTGCATAGGCGGTACGAATGTAGTCTTGATTAATCACTTCAAGCATGCTCGAGCGTGTCATACGAGCTATAATAGCTGCTCCGCCAGTTCCGAGTGTCAAGGCGGGTAAAATAATTTGTTGCCATGTGCCCCAGCCGGCTACCGGTAGCCATCCTAAATTTACTGAGAAAAAGTAGATTAGCATAATACCGAGCCAGAAGTTTGGCATCGAAAGACCGAACAACGCCACAATCATAATGGACACATCCCAGAAGGAGTATTTTCTAGTGGCAGAGATAATACCTGCTATCATTCCGATGATGACTGCTAGCCCAGTGCCATAGATTGCTAGCTCAATCGTAATCCAAAATCTATCTGTAAAAATCTCCTCCGCAACCGAGCGGTTCGTTCGAATGGATGTCCCTAAATCTCCTTGAACGGCATTGGCAACGTAGCGGAAATATTGAATATGAAGAGGATCATTTAAGCCAAGGTTTTCACGTACTTTTTCAACCTGCTCAGGGTTAGCGTTTTCTCCAGCCATAATTTGTGCTGCATCCCCTGGAATCAAGTGCATCATGAGAAAAACGGCTAATGTCACACCGAACATAACCGGTATCGTTTGTAGTAGTCGTCTTACTGTATATTTAAACATGGTGTCACCTTCTTTCTAGTTTTTAGATTTTGGATCAAGTGCATCTCGTAATCCGTCTCCGAACATATTAAACCCTATAACTACTAGTAAAATTGCTAATCCAGGAAAAAGTGTTACGTGTGGTGCTTGAGCTATATAAGACCTTCCTTGACTGAGCATCGTTCCCCACTCAGGCGTAGGTGGCTTTGTTCCCATGCCAAGAAATGAAAGTGCACTAGCGATAATAATCGCAGATGCAATGTATAACGTCGCTTGTACAATAATTGGAGAAAGAATATTAGGTAAAATATGCTTTGCAATGATTCGTAGATCGCTAGCTCCCATCGCTCGGATCGCATCTACATATTCAAGCTTTTTAACAGACAAAGTTGAACCTCGTACAATACGAGCAAAGGTCGGAACGGCAAAAAAAGCAACAGCTATAATAACGTTTAGTGTGCTTGCTCCTAAAATGCTCACGATCGCTAACGCAAGTAATATACCTGGAAAGGCAAGCAACACATCTGTTATTCGCATAATGAGTGAATCTATCCATCTACCATAATAGCCGGCTACAATACCAAGGATAATTCCTACAATGGCTCCTAAGACCGTCGATAATACCCCAACTGTCAAGGATATGCGTGAGCCGTATAATAATCTACTTAATATGTCACGGCCTTTATCATCTGTTCCTAACCAGTACTCGGATGAAGGAGGCTGTAACTTATTTTGTATTTTTATTTCTATTGGGTCATGCGGAGCTATGAAAGGTGCCAAAAGAGCAAGTATTACAAAAATAAGAACAATCGTAGCACCGACCATTGCAGCTTTGTTTTTAGCTAACTTTTTATAAAAAGATATCCAACGAGCTGCTTTCATGCTCTTTTGCTTTGTTTCTACTACAAGTGTCGTATCAATCTGTGGTTGAGCCATTATAATACCCCCTTAATATAGTTATCTAAATATTTTGATAAAATTAATTATTATAATAACTTCAAATGACCTTTTCTACAATATTAAACTACTACTGAAAAAATAACTTCTAAATGTAATATTAAGCATGTTTGCGAGAAAATATGACACGAAAAAAGACATATTTCGCAATATTTTGTTAATAAATAATTTTCAGAATATTAATCTTGTAATTTTACAATATATGGATTAATATAATTTTAACCGTGTACAGACACGCGGTCAACTCAAAACATAATAGGGGGGTATTCTTAGAATGAAAAAGTTTTTTCTCTTGTTCATGCTTTCTTTTGTGTTAGTATTAGCTGCTTGTGGCGGTGGTGGGAATGAACCAGCAGATACTAGTAGCGGTGATAGTAGCAATACAGATGGAGATACGCAAACTGAAGAAACAGCAAGCTCCGGTGGTGGGGAATTAGTATTTGTGAGTGGGTCTGATGCTCCTACCCTTGACCCGCATGGTATGAATGATACTGCTACAACAAATGCTACATCTCAAATCTTTGAACGTTTAACGGATTACGCACCTGATGGATCCGTGGTTCCATTGCTTGCAACAGAATATAATAAAATCGATGACTTAACTTGGGAATTTAAGCTTCGTGAAGGAGTAAAATTCCATGACGGCACAGATTTCAAAGCAGACGCTGTAAAAATGTCTATTGAAAGATTAATAGACCCAGATTTTGCGTCACCTCGTGCTGTTGTACTTAACATGGTAGAAGAGGTAATCGTCATTGACGATTACACGGTACATTTCAAAACAACTATTCCATTTGCTCCACTTCCAGCTCATTTAGCGCATAATGCTGGCTCTATCATCGCACCATCGGCGATTGAAGGGGAAAATAGCGGTGGGATGAAAGTTGATGAAAACCCAATCGGTACAGGACCGTTCAAATTCGATTCATGGGCCCGTGGTTCTGAAATCAAGTTTGTACGTAATGAAGAGTACTGGGGAGAAAAACCAGCAGTAGCTTCGGTTG
This sequence comes from Bacillus sp. HMF5848, assembly GCF_003944835.1. Taxonomy (GTDB): domain Bacteria; phylum Bacillota; class Bacilli; order Bacillales; family HMF5848; genus HMF5848. Next base: position 4,010,948 of record NZ_RWIV01000001.1, on the reverse strand, counting down.
TTATGAAAAACGTACCAGAGCAAGCAACACGTGTTGCTATGTTAGAGACTGGCGAAGCGAATGTTATGTTAATTGGTTCGTCTGATGTTGAGCGCGTATCAGCTATGTCTGATGTTGAAATTACACGTGTAAGAGGAACTCGTATGGACTACTTAGGTTTCCATATGGGCAAAGCACCATACGACAACATAAATGTACGCCAAGCAGTTGCTATGGCTGTGAATAAAGATGATATTGTTAATGGAATTCTTGATGGTCAAGGGGTTGCAGCAGTGGGACCACTTGCACCAACTGTTGTAGGAAACTATCAAGGCTTAACACCACTACCATATGATGTGGAAGCAGCTAAACAACTATTAGCTGAAGGTGGATATGCGGATGGCTTCCAAACAACGTTATATGTTAACGATGGTAACAAAGAACGTGCGGATATGGCCGAGCTGATTCAAGCGCAACTTTTACCACTTGGTATTGAAGTGACAATCGAAATTATTGAGTGGGGTACGTTCTTAGAAAAGACTGCCGCAGGTGAGCATGAGTTATTCCTACTTGGTTGGACTACTGTAACAGGTGATGCTGACTACGGTTTATATGCTTTATTCCACTCTGCCATGCACGGTTCTCCTGGTAACCGTTCATTCTATACGAATACACGTGTGGATGAGTTACTAGACTTTGCACGCCAAGAAGCTGACCAAGATAAGCGTGATAGCGCGTATAAAGAAATCTCTGAAATTCTTGTAGAAGAAGCACCAATGGTTTACTTGCAGCACCCTGACTTCGTATTTGGCTCAAATGGAGCAGAAGGATTGTTTGTAAACTTCAGTGGTACACCATTCTTTAAGGATGTTAAGTTAAAATAAGGATGACGTCGCTCGCTAAAAAGGTGCCCGCTAAAGGTGCCCGCTAAAGGTGCCTGCCCTCAAAAAGGTGCCTGGCCCTTGCTGGGATAAAACGGTAACGTATTAAAGTGGTGAAATTTAATATATAATGTGTGTACCCCCATCTACTATTGATGGGGGTACTGTTTGTTTTGGCAGGCAACCAAAAGTTTACGTGCAAAAAGCCCCAACTAGTTAGTAAATAGCTATTTGGGGCTTTTAAATTACCTTTCGAACGAAACCCATGTGGATGTAGATATTGTTGAAACCCTACACTGAGACACTGAGAAGGAAGCAGGAGAACCGTCCCCGGTTTGCCAAAGGCCAATCCGCTTTTTTTGCCCCCACCGCCCGCTTCGCTCGGCAGACCGAGAACCGTCCCCGGTTTGCCAAGGACCAATCCGCTTTTGCTTGGTCTCACGCTGCTAGCCAAACCCGGCAGACCAAGAACCGTCCCCGCACTGCCGGAGCCCCGGGAATTCAGTCCTATTTTTTATTTCCATCTCCTAATAAAATAGGAAATATTATATAATTTTAATAATAGGTACTATAAGCGAGGTGGGTATATTGGTATGGACGCGAATATGAACAAGAATATAGGCACGAAAACAGGTATGGATAGAAAAACGGATACAAACACGAACTGGAAGCAGTCATTTATAGAAGGAATTGAGAACTGGCAGAACTTAATAGAGTCCCATACTAAATATGCCGATGATTCAATAGATTTTCGTGCTCTGAAAGACGATGTGCAGGATGAGCTCCTCGTTATGATTGCTGGTGAGTTTAAAGCTGGTAAGTCGACGTTTATCAATGCTTTGTTGGGAAGTGAAGAAGTAACGTCGGATGTCACACCGGCCACGGCTGTTGTAACGAAGCTTACGTACGGTGACAAAAGACGCATTTTTGCTCATTTTAAAAATGGTGAAACGAAAGAGTATGAGGAGCAATGGTTAGAGCAGTTAACAGCTGAGCGGGAAGGCCGATTTGCCTTTGTTCGTAAGCAACTATCATACATAGAATTGCAGATTCCTAATGAGCTTCTCAAAAAATTTACAATTGTTGATACACCAGGCTTGAATTCGCAGCACGATCATCATACGGAAGCAACAGAAAGCTTTTTGCAGCGTGCAGATGTAGCGATTTGGTTGTTTAATTATCGAAATGTCGGAACCACAACGGAAGTCGAGTGGTTAAAGAAACTGAAAGAAAATAATATTGAACCGATTGCAATCGTTAACGGCATAGATATGATGGACGAAGAAGAGGACTCGTTGGATGAATTTCTAGAGTATAACTATCGTCGCCTGTATCCTCTTGTAAACAAGATGCTAGGTGTATCAGCACGCGAAGCGTTACAATCAAAGCTTGAAAACGATCCTCAATTGTATGAGTGGAGCAATTGGCAAGAGATAGATACACTTTTTAAAAAGCTAGAGAAGCTTTCGGATAAAAAGGTGGAACGTGTTTATCGTCGCCTCTATCATCCTCTTAAAAATCTATATGACAACCTACTTGAAGAGAAGGCAACATTCTTATTAAGTCAGCGGCTTCCTCAGATGGAGACCTTTCTTTTTACAGATTACCCTGCTTTTCTTGAAAAACAAGAACAATATCACGTGGCGAATGAAAGCTTTAATAATAAACTAGAGTATTGGCAAACGAGTGTAAAGCCTAAACCTTCATTTTTAAAAGAGGCTCTTGCAAATACAGAAGCAATGCTCGGAAAAGTAGAACAAGCGGCAGGGAGTGCATACGCTCAACCGGCGCCTATTCAATATTGGCAGCAAACAGGTGAGGAGCTCGTCCATGACCTTCAGGATAAAGAAACCACATTAGCAAGAGACATACAAACGCTTTACAACGAAAAGGAAGAATTACAGCAACAATGGATAGACCTACAAGCAAGGAAATATTTTAAGAAAAAGAAGCTTACGACATTTGCTCAGATGCAATCAAATTATAATCACAATGCGGAGGGTTTATATAGAAGAAACACGGCACTCACCAAAAAAGCTAAAAAAGTAAAAAATATGTTTGCGAAGCTTTCTGCTGATCTTAATACTTTTATCAATAACGATATCGATGCCATAAAAACACACGCTAATGCTCAGGTTGAGCAATATAACACATATTTAACTGGATTTAAAGAGTTGTGGCAGGAGATTCCTCTATCTACAAGTCAAGCGATGGCGGAGTATTTTCAATGGCTAGACAGCTATATCGACACTGTTATTCCACCGCTTCAGCAGCACGGTGAAAAAATTACTGGGCTAGAAGCATATCAAGAATGTGCCGCGTTGTTTGAAGCAATTAGCTTACTATATGTACAGTTTCCATTTACTGAGTGGGCAAAAGCCGTAAAAACAGCAAAGAAACAGCCGCACATAAAACATCTCACATATGACGAGATTCTTGTTAGCTTAGGACCTAGCAAGGTGTTAAGAAATCCTCTTTCTACACCTGATTTGTTGCGCTACAAAGTGGAACAAGAGATTCATGACATAAGTGACAAGCGAAAAAAACGACTGGTAACAGTGTTAAGCTTAGCAGCCATCAGTACGTTTATTGTCGCGTATGCGAACAGCCGCGATGATATATATGACGAAGTCGCCTCCGATTATGAGGAATATCCGTATGAAGATGGTGTAGTCGAAAGCTCAGGCTACGAAGAATACGACGAAAGCTATTACGATGAGAGCTATGACGAAAGCTACTCGGACGAAAGCTACAACACATACGAAGACCCAGACTACACAGAAGCCGTTGATGTATACGAATACTTTGGTGAGTATGGCATTCAGGACTTTTTACACGAAATGTACAATGAAATGCTGCGATACGGGCGAAGCATGGATTTCTATTATTATTTTACAGACTACAGCTGGATCGAGCATAAAGACATGATTTCTGAAGATATGCTAGATTCATATAGCCTGTTGTCTATCGGCTATGACGAAAATAGACAAGTCGTTGCCCGAACGCGTGAAACGCATCGATTCGAAGGTGACCTTCGTGAATACAACGTGCAATATGTACTAGATTGGGTACCGGACAGTCGACTTGCTATCACGGACGTCACCGTAGAACCATTGTTCGAGCAATCCTATGTCACGAACGAAGAAATAGTTTCATTTATAGAAAGATTCCGTACATCCTATATGGATGCGCTAAATTATTATGGCTTTGAAGAAGTAAGACCATTTTTAAAGTATGATAGTGTCGCGTATCACGAAATAGAAGACTATATCGAGACTGTAAGTGGCAAAGGCTTTAAATTCAACTTTGAAAAAATTGCCGTAACCGCGATTGAAAAAGTCACAGACCTAGAATATCTCGTGTCTACAACCGAAACATTTACATTTACAGATGACCAAAATCAAGAGACTTTTTATGAAAAAGAAAAGCAGTACCGGCTAAATGTAGTTAACACCCCAGACTATTCGTATCTGGAAATTCGAGAGATTGTAATACTAGACACGCAGAAAGAAGAAACCGTACAAAACGTCGATGAAGCACCAATCAACACTGCTTCGCAAATTTCGGTTTCAGATGTCGTGACATTCATGGAAGGCTTCTATAAAGCATCGGTTGTCGCCTTTAATGAGTACGGATTTGCCAACGTGGCGGCCTACTATGATCCGACTGGGCCTGAATATGCTAATGCCGAAGCGTATTTAACATATGCGCAAGAGAAAAACATGCAGATGAACAATATTGAATTCTTTGTCGACACATACAGCGAGCTAGATCACAATCATATCCTCGTATCAGCCTATGTTGAGGACGAGTATTACTATCAGGATGGCTCCGGTGACCGTAAAAAAATAGAAGTATCCTATGTCGTAGAAGTCACGGAATCGGGTGAAATGTTTATCGAATCTGTTGACAATCTTACTATTTTAGAAGAAGTTGAGTTTTAAATATGGACAGCCAGCTAAGATATGGCTGGCATCGCCCTTATTTTTGAAAGACTTAATAACTGACAAAAGAAAAGCAAATAACTAGTTACACTAAAGAGTATTTGGCTAGCTAAACAGAGGAGTAGATAACTAGCTACACTAAAGAGTATATGGCAGCTAAACAGAGGAGTATATAACTAGCTTATCTAAAGAGTACGCAACTAGCTAACTAGAAGAGGTGAACCGATGAGCTTTGGCCTTCAAATATATAAGCAGAAACGAGCGCAAGTTATACAACAGCTTGATCAGCTGCAAATTATTTTAAAAGAAATTAACTTTTCAACTGAACAAGAAAAGGTAAAGGACATTCGCGAACAAGTATTAAACGATTTATTTCAAATTGTCGTAGTGGGCGAGTTTAATAGAGGGAAATCTACTTTTATCAATGCCTTATTAGGACAAAAAATACTTCCGTCAGCTGCCAAGCCTACAACGGCACTGCTAAATGTGGTCAACTATAGTGAGGACGCATATGTGAAGCTTCATTATAAAAATGAAGCAACACCAGCAAGAACAATAAGTGAAGAAACGTTCAAAAAAATCGTAGCACCGCCGGATCCGTTCCCTGGAGACCCGCAATCCGAAAAGGTGTATGAACAGCAGGTTGCTCTTTTAAAATCGATTCGCTTTGCAGAAATTGGTCACCCACTATCGTTTTGTGAAAGTGGTGTTCAAATTATAGATACGCCCGGCACGAATGACCTAGACCCAGCACGCGAGCAAGTAACCAATAGTATCATACCGAAATCTGATGCTGCCATTTTATTGCTGTCCGCTTTAAAAATACTATCAAAATCAGAGCTTAGTTTTTTAAGAGACAGATTACTAGCGAATGATATTCAAAAGATATTCATAGTTATTAACTTTAAAGATGAGTTAGACGGAGAGGAAGCGGCACAGAAGGTCATCAATTATGCATATGAGCATTTAAAGGATATTTTACACGAACCTAAGATTTTTCTAGTATCAGCAAAGCAAGCCCTACAGGCAAGACGAAAGGAAGCAGGCGAAGAGTTAGTCGGAAGACGTGGACGTCCAGTGCCTGTGTGGGATATTAAAGATACCGGTTTTCTTGAGCTCGAGAGCAGTTTAGCTGACTTTTTACAATATGATAGAGGGGCTGTGAAGCTGCAAAAGCCTATTCAGCTAGCGAAAAAAACTATTAAAATCGTACAAGAAAAATCGATTCAATTTGAAAAACAAGCATTGCTCAATAGACAAGAAGGCTTACAAGAAAAAATAGCATCGTTTCGACCAAAGTTAGATGCTGTTAAACAAATTGGTGATGAAACCGTTCGAAGCATTACCTCCCATCTTAAACGAGAAGGAGACGAATTAGCTAGCTGGTATGATGCTGAACAGCGAAGCATATCGCGACATGGACTAGCCACCTTTGAAGATAATCGTCATTTAAGCACGAATCAAATTGCACGAGAAGTAGAGGACGCAATTGCTCCCCTTGAGCGGAATTTACATGAAACGAAAACGAAAAAAGTGTCAGAGACGATCAAATGTGTAATCGAAAGACAAAGTAAGCAAATGAACGCGGAGTGGCTCAAGCTTGAAGGAGACATTAGCGATGTTATTTATTTAGGGAATGACGAAACATCGCTTCAATTCAATACGGCGGACGATTACAGCTTGTTTGATGACATTCTTAACGAGCTTGACCATGCGTGGATACGAAGCAACAGCTTTTTCGGCAAGGTCGCCATCGGTGCAGGGGCTGTAGCTACATTGGTAATCGGCGGTGCCTTCTCACTGCTAAAGGCAGGCTGGAACTGGTTTACAGGTGTTGACGAAAAAGCTAACTTCAAGAAAGAACTAATTCAACAATTCGAGTCCACTCGTAAGCAAAAAGTGTCTACTTTTAAAAGTGAGTATGCTGCCATTGTAAAAGACGTCACGAAGCAATATCAAAAGGTAATCCAGGACAATGTGCAACAAATGGAACGCCAATTACAGGTGTTAAAGGAACACGCCCAGCTTGAAGGCGTTGATATCGAAAAAGAACTAGAAATCCTCAATCGCCGTGAAAAAGTACTTGGTGGAATTGAACGTGAACTCGAGCAGCTGAACGGTGAGCTTCAAACGGAGAAGTTGGGAGTAAGATGAAAGTGAAGCGAGTCACCATATGAACTTGTGCTGCTTCAAGAAAAGTACTGAAGTCGCTCTAGTCGGAGTGGGTTGGCCGCAAGGTTAGTGCGAGGCGTGTGAAGTGTGCAGCAAGCAGAATTACTGGCAGTGTCACCAGTCGGAGTGGGTTGGCCGCGAGATCGGTGTGAGACGATGTGAAGAGTGCAGCAAGCAAATTGCTGACAGTGTCACCAGTCGGAGCGGATGGCCGCGAGATGAGTGTTAGGCGATGTGTACAGTGAGCGAATCACTGACAGTGTCTCCAACAGGGAAGGCTAGGACGAGTGACCGTCAAGGCTAGGACAACATGTGCACTCCGTTAATCACAGAAGTAAATGAACGATGAATTCCAAACAGTAAAGGTTGGATTAGGATGAACGAATATGCAGATAACAAGAAAGAGTTACTTGCAGCAATAGAGAATTTGTTGCAGTTACAAGAAAGTGCTTTACCGAAAAGTGCGATGTGTCAACCATTGCAGCAGCTTAGGGATGATATTTTACAAGATTACTATACTGTTGTAGTTGTTGGTGAGTTTAAGCACGGGAAGTCAACGTTTGTGAATGCACTATTAGGCCGGGACATCATGCCGAGGAATGTCACCCCTACTACCGCTACCATCAATGCTGTTTTTTATAAAGAAACGGAAGAAATGCAAGTAATTCAAACAGATGGCACTGTTGAAAAACAAGAGCTAAGTAGAGAGGCACTGGAGAAATATACAGCAGAGGCAGACTTTGATCCCAATGCTATCCAATATATAAAAGTCTTGATGAACCATCCGCTTTTGCAGAATAGGGTTGTCTTAGTAGATACACCAGGTGTGAACGATCTGAATCAACACAGAGCGTCAATTACCCACCAATACATTCCCCGCGCGGATGTCGTCTTATTTTTAACATCTATAACGGATGCCATTAAAAAGACAGAGCAGCAATTTATTGAACAGCATTTACTTGAAAATTACCTTGATAAGACTATTTTCATTGGTAACTTCTTGGACAGGCTCGATGACGATGAGATAGACGATATATGTGATTTCGTCGAAAATCGCTTAAAAGCTGTTACGAATCGAAATGAGGTAACACTTCTACCGTTGTCAGCGAAAGAAGCGTTAGAGGCAAGACTAACAGAAGATGAAGAGCTTCTAGAGTTATCAGGTATTCAAGAGATTGAAGAAGAGATATTGCAACGAATACATAGTAGTACGCGGAACGAAGAGAAGATAGATCGGTTTAAAATAAGGCTTGCAAGCATTGCGGAAAGTATTTTGCAAGAAATAGATACGGCGGAAACGTTGAGTGACAATTCGTTAGAGGAGCTTCAGCAACAATTGCAGGCGGTCGTGGCTTGGTTTCAAAACCAAAAAAGCTGGGAAGACGAATTGGTCAGTTATTTGCATGAGCGTGAAGAGGAAGTTTCTTATATGGTAAGAAAATCCGTCCGCCACTTTGGCGATCGATTAAATACGGACGTTGAAAATCGTATTGCCTTGTATCATGGACCAGATATAAAGGCGCTTGTTGAAACGCAGCTTCCCATCGCGATACGCTCACAGTTTATGCAATGGATTGATCAATACGAAGACTCTATTAACAGCCTATTCCATAAGCTTTCAAGAAGTGTTGAAAAGGGGTTAGCGGATGCTTTTTCGGAAAATGTAAAGCTTCATGCACAGCATGAAGGTGGGTTGCGCTTTGATGTAGATGCACCGATGATACAAGCTAGCAGCGGCAATGCGCATGTAAAGGCCGGGCTTCTAATGGGGGGAGCAAGCTCGATTGCGTTGTTGATGGGGGCTGGTTTCTTTCTTCCGCTCGTGGGTATGGCCGGACTTCCTTTTTTATCACAAAAAATAGCAGAAAAACAGATGGAAACGATAAAGCCAGAGCTTATGGCTGCCGTGCGTGAACAAGTGGATGTATTAATAGATGATTTTCAATCGTATCTCAACCGGTATATTCGTAAGAACATAGAAAGCATTCGTGAAAATAGCCTTATGGAGTTCGATAGAATTATCCAATCTTACGAACAGCTCTTGCAAAATGAAATACGTAATAAAGAGAAGGAAGCAGCTGATATTGCGGCGCATCAGCAGTTGCTGACGGACTTAAGGGAAATCTGTTTGGAGCTGGTGGATCGTGAAGAGGCTGTGGGTAGTGAGAGATTTGAGGAGTTAACTGTTTCTGAGTAGTACGGTTTTGTAGTAGGTTTTGAAGAGATTATCATGGGTGGTGGTACAGTTCCGCCACTTTAGATAAATGCATATTAAAGGAGAGGATCATATGAACGATTTTACGAATATGCTAGAACTTCCTGACGTCTCTAATACCTTTGACCAGGATTACCGAGTGGATAATCATTTAGACTTATATAAGGATGTGCAAGGCAATACTTTTTCATCAGCACCTGATTACAGTCATGATATTTTTCATTATGCCGATCCATTGAAGTTTTGTCATAAATTCCATTTCAAACCGCTTATTATGAACGTCGATAACACTCACTTTGTGAAACCACATCATGTTGATGGTTATTTCCGCAAAGATGGCACGTATGTTGCCCCATACTACCGCGATGGTGATGGCGATACCACTATTAACCGAATAGCCGAACAAGGTGGCGGCTATCTACGATCAAACCCAGACGGCAACCCGTTCAACAACCTAAAATAGGCAGAGTGGGGACGGTTCTCGTGCAGCCAAGACGGCAGACAAGGGACGGTTCTCACTCTGCCGACTTCTCCGTTGGGAAAGGAAGCACGAGAACCGTCCCCATGCATCCAAAATTGAGAGGATTGAGTGACTATGATAGAACAAGCTGTAGATAATGTTTTTGAAGATGTAATACTTGAGTACGCTCCAAGGCTTTTAGGTGAGATAGGAAAGGTATATGTACAGGAGAACATTCCTAAGAAGAAACTGGATAATGCTATCAAGAATTATGGCAATGGCGTAAGTGAGACGAATGTACTTGCCTTATACGATAGTACTACATTCGGAAGCGGAAAAGAGGGCTTTTTAATTACGAAAGCGGGTTTTTATTATAAAGAGTTCATGGAAGACGCAGTTGAGATTAACTTTAACGAAATAACAAGTGTGAAGTTAGATGAAGAAACGACAAGTAAAGGGAAGATCAAACAAACGCTACGTCTGCATTTGAATGGAGAGGAGTTAGTTTTTTCTGTTAATAGTACATATATGGATGGTGACGAGTACTTTTCTTTTTTTAAGAAGGTTATTGAAAATAAAGATAAGGGACTCATAGATGAAACAGATAAGATTATCATTCTTGAAGATATGCCTGTTGATGTAAAACTTAATTATATAAAAGTTATTATTGAATTTGTTTTAGAAGAAAACCAGGAATTTGATGGAAATAGCTTATCAGAGATCCAGACATTAATGACTCAACTAAATTTTGATAGTCAATTAAGGCATGATGTTCGTTCGTATATCGCAAACCCTAGTAGGGAAGTTATAACTCTACTTAACGATATGATGGTGAAAATTCCTAAGGGATCAGAACAAGCGACTAAAATTTCGTTAGTAAAAGATGTAATTCGTGTTCATAGAGTGAAGAACGGTGATGTGGATGCAATGTCCGTTCAGTTTATTGAAAACATTGTAGAACGCTATGGTATGGATAAGGATCAGGTTGAGGTTATTGAACAAGGAATTAAGAATGATGAAAAGATTATGCGTGGGGAAGTAAAAGATGACCAAATTGTTAAAAATGCTAAAGATTTAGCGGCAAAAGCGGGTGCGGTAGGAGTGCCAGTGGCTGCTATCTATATGAGTGGAAGTGTAGTTGGTTTAAGTGCGGCTGGGTTAACATCTGGTTTAGCAGCATTAGGATTAGGTGGTGTTCTAGGCCTTTCCTCTATGGTGACGGGTATTGGTGTTGTTGTTATTGCAGGTGTAGGTGTGTATAAAGGGATACAATGGTTAACAAATGGTTCAGAACGATCTAAAACGCAAAAAAGGGAATTTTTCATTCAAGAGATTATCAAGATGAATCAAAAAACGATTAATAATTTAGCTGAAGACGTAAATTTCTTCGCAGATAAAATTGTTGAATTAGCCTTTGAAGCAGAAGTGAACAAGAAGCAAATTGAAAAGCTAGGTAGAGAGCTTTCTGTTTTTTCAGGTGCCTTAAAAACGTTACAGCAAAAGGGCATTAACCTTCAAGAAGTACTGCAACAAAAGGAGTGAGGTAACTGTTGAAAGATATTGAAAAGGCGTTGCTTACTCAAACTGACCAGCTCAAGAAAAGCGCAAAAACATTATCTGATTTGCAAACGGTAGCAACTGATGTAGAGGGGAAAACGACTGAGCATCAGGTCAGATTGGAAGAGCTGGATGAACAGATGGGAGATTTATTTAGTATGCTCGGACTCGAGCGTGAAACTGAAGAGATACAAAACGCACCAGTATCGAAGAGAATACTTCTTTCGGATACAGAGTTGCAAGACATTCAATATAAGCTTCCTAAATTTAATAGAATTCCAACTTTAGAGGTTCGTGATTGGGAATCGTACTCCAGAGATGTTAACAAATACATTCAGACATACGAACTTGATTTATCTGTCGATCCAATTAAGCAGATGTTAACCAGTCAACAAATAAAAGAGATCGAAGCTAAGTATTATCGGGAATTTGGAGATCTAAGGTGGAATAAGTGGGATTACACTGTTGTCGGACTGGCTGCCCTAGTCGGATTTTTAGTAGACTTATTATTGGTCAAACTCCCTGCAGGTGGGGCAAGTAAATATGTATCTGCTAGTCAACAAAGTCCTGTTGGTAAATGGATTAATAAGATGACAGATTCTTATTTAAATCCAGATAACAATGCTATGATTAAGCGTTTAGAGATCTGGGCTAAAACACCATATGATGCTGTTCGCATCAATGATTTTCAACGGATTATTCCAGAATCAGATAAAATTAAAATAAACGCAAACCTGCATCGATTAAAAACACCTGGTCACGATCCAATTTTACAATTAGTGTTCGGGGTTTTGGATTGTTTTAATGGGACGATGACAGTTTTTGATCAAAAAGGAAATTTAGCAGTTTTAGATAATCCTAATTTTCAAGGTATGAATTTGTTTATGTCGATCGTTAAAACTTTGTCGCATTTCATTACGGATATAGGTACTAAAAAGGGTGTGGCTCCCCCATTTTTCTCGTTGACTCAGGCAATTACGCTCGACACACCGTTTGAAATCAATGATAAAGGAACAATTAGAAAAATGAGGTTGAATGAATTAGGTGAGCGGATGTTCACCCACGGTGGATATAACTTCAATCACTTTTTGACTATGTCTTTAACACCGTTAAGTGTGGAATTAATTGTTCGAGCTTATCACTGGCTCTCAAAACCTGATAGTATAGTCGAATACAAAAGAGATTACAAGCTTTCTAGCATGTTAACACTTGCCCATTCACTCACTATGTCTGGCAATGTTATAAAAATGTGGATGAACGGATGGAATCCGTTGGCCTTTAACTACTCAGAGATGCTAATGCTAGTCAAATCATTTTATTCCTTATATCAAGCGGGAGCAGAACGGGAAAAGGTCATAGATGAAACGCTCATGGACAACTGGAAACAAATCTACCAAACCATATAAATCATAAAAACCGCGGCTGTTTTTGCTGCCAGCTGTGGCAGAGTGGGGACGGTTCTCGTGCAGCCAAGACGGCAGACAAGGGACGGTTCTCACTCTGCCGACTTCTCCGTTGGGAAAGGAAGCACGAGAACCGTCCCTGTACTGCCAAATACTTATAGAGGGTGGGATTAGTGTGGCAATTAAACCAAAGTTTACTTTGCAGAATTACAAGACTCCCGCAAGTAGACAATTCACAGATCGGGAAGAATTTGTTGATGCTTTTATTAATGCAATAGGAAAAGAAGAGGAGCAATATAAGGTATTAACTTACTATGGGATAGGGGGAATTGGGAAAACGAGTTTGAGAAAGAAGCTCGGGGAAATCCTAAAAAATGAGTACCCTAACCATGTATGGGCAGCGATAGATTTTGAGGTGCCTAATTTCCGAGATATACATAATGCTCTTTTCGTATTGCGAAAACATTTCCGGACACAATATCAAATTAGATTTCCTCTGTTTGAACTAGCTTATTCAATCTACTGGTCGAAAGTGAATCCAAATGTTTCGGTTAATAAAGATTCTCTTCCATTTTTAGAGGAAGGAGGGCTTGTCGCTGACCTTGTCTCCACCATCGGGGATATTCCGGTTGTGGGTATCGCTCCTAAAATATTAACACTGGCTATGAAGAGTAAAGAGATTGCGCCCAAATACTTAAATAAAGTGATGAAAACAGAATTAATTAAATTAGAGCAATACGAACCGAATGAAATTATGCAGCGACTCCCCATGTATTTTGCGGCGGACTTGAAAGAGTATAAACCTGAGAAATCCCAAGTTGTCATCTTTTTCGATACATATGAAGCACTATGGGGAAAAAGCAGAACAGAGGGAAATGCTTTTACTCAAGACGAATGGGTTCGTGAATTTATTGCACAGCTCCCAGAGGTTTTATGGGTGATTTGTGGCAGAGAAAAGCTGCGTTGGGAGGAGCTAGATTCAGATTGGGGAGACGTTTTAGAACAGCATCTTATCGGTCAGCTTTCAGATAATGATATTCGAATTTTTCTTGAGTCATGTGGGATAACAGATAATAAGATTCAAAAGAATATCATGCAGTCTTCCTTAGGTGTTCCATATTATCTAGATATTTGTGTGGATACGTATGAAGAGATTATGGGGAAGTTCGGTCGTAAACCGTTAGAATCTGATTTTGGTAAATCGCCTAAAGAGGTATTTGAAAGATTCATTAAGTACCTTGATCAAAGTGAAATAGAAACGTTAAAGCTCCTTGCTTTTCCTCGTTTCTTTGATTACGAATTATTCAAGAGTTTGGTAATGAATTTTAATACAGGTTTCCCATTAACAGCATTTGATAGCTTATGCAGGTTTTCTTTTATACAAGAAGTGCAACCTGGAAAAATGGACATGCATGAACTAATGCGGACAAGCTTAATGGAACATCAGAGAGATGATATAGTACAGGGAACGCATACAATCATTTTTCATTTTTATGATCAATTACTGCAGGGCACTTCGGAAAGGGAACTGAGCTCGCAAGGCGTCACAACACTTTCAGAGGCGTTGCATCACCATATTCAATTTGCGTCTGTTGAAGATGTGTCCAACTGGTTTGAAGAGGCTACGAAAGTGTTCTATCAATATAAACAGTGGCATTATATTGTTCCGATTTATGAAGAGTTCATTAAACATATAACAGAAAACAGCAATGATTCATTATTACTAGCCCACCACTTAACTAACCTTGCCGGTATATATAACGATCTATGGCAGTTCGGTCGATCGGAAAGTATGCTGATTAATGCAAAAGATATTTATGAAAAACTACTTGGTTCAGACCATATTGATCTAGTTAAAACATTATCACGATTAGCTGTTGTATATTTTATAAAAGGAATAAAAATGGACCAAGCTGAGTCGCTATTGTTTCAAGCTCTTGATATCCAAATCAAGAACTTTGGTGAACACTCTCCCGAATTAGCGGTTACGTACACTTCACTAGGAAAGCTTTATAGAATTAAAAACTTGGATGAGAAATCTGAATTATATTATATGAATGCTTTGAAAATAAGAATAGAACATCTCGGTGAAACGGATGTGAGGACTGCTTACTCTTATAATAATCTTGGTTGGATCCAACTAAAGCGAAAAAAATTTGAAGAGGCAGAGACTAATTTTAAAAAATCAATAGAAATACGAGAGAAACTTCTTAATAGAAAACATAGAGACTTAGCTATTCCTATTAATAACTTAGGGCGTTGTTATCATAAACAAGGTAAGTTGAATTTTGCTGAGGAGTTATATCTTGAAGCGCTAAAAATTAAAGAGAATAAATTTGGGGAAGATCACCCAAGTATTGCAGCTTCCTATCACGACTTAGGGAGATTATACTTTCAGCAAGAGCAGTTTGACCTTTCAAGGCATTATTATGAAGAGGCACTTAGAATACGAGAAGGTTACCTTGGAGAAGTTCATCCAGGAGTCGGAACTATACTCATTGATATGGCTGAGCTAGAAATGACACTAGGGAACCGAGACAAAGCATTAGAGCTTTATCAAAATGCTAAACGCATCAGTGAAACAACAATTGGCATGCCGGTAGATAGTATTACCAGGCTCAATAAAGGCTTAAATAGCTAGCAAACTGGGGACGGTTCTCGTGCATCCAAGCTCCTGTTTTAACAATGTATGGAAGCCATACAAACTGTTAAAGAGACTGCTGGGATATTTTGTTAGAGTATAAGGAAGAAGCTAATCAACAACAAATTAGAAATTGTTGATTAGCTTCTGCTTTTTGTTATAGGTGATTTTCCCGCGGTAATAGATCCGCCGGAGAGTACTGAAAAAATCTTACCTTTTTAAAGAATTAGGTATATTCAAAACTAAATATAGATGAAAAGAAAAAAGAGAATGATTAACTATAGTAATTTTGCTGATCTGTCCTTTTCTACCGGTTTCGAACCCTCCCTGCCCTTGTCTGACAAGGGGCATCCACTTTTTTTGCCCCCACCGCCTGCTTCGCTCAGCAGACCGAGAACCGTCCCCATTTAGCCTTACAGGTTTGTTGATCTTTCTTTGAAGTTAACGTCTGGGTAATATTTATTTTTAACAAGGACGTTCGGACCTAGGCAACGTATAGCCGGGCAATGACAGTTTAAGCTATTTGCCAGGTCTGTGGCTAACCATTTCGAGAAGACATCTGTGAGTTGGTCTTCTTTAATGTTGCCTAAGGCTGGCGTGTCACCGAAGTCTGTAACAATTACATCACCAGTAAAGATGTTCACGTTTAAGCGGGAGCGACCATCTGGATCGTTACGCATAGTTACGTTTTTACTATTGTAAAGGCGTCGTAGAAGCTGTAGGTCTTCTTCCTTGGTACTGCAAGGGTAGAAAGGTAGAGTACCGAATAGCATCCAAGTGTTTTCGTCTCGGAAATCTAGGATGTGATGTATAGCCTCGCGTATATCTTGCAAGCTAAGTGCTTTTAATGTGGAAGCAAAATCGGAAGGGTACATTGGATGTAGTTCATGTCTTTGGCAGTGCATTTCTTCGACAATTTGCTTATGTATCTTTTCTAAGTGAGGCAACGTTCTTTTGTTTAACATAGTTTCAGCCGAAACCATAACACCCATTTCTACAAGTACTTTACTATTATCTATCATGCGCTGGAATAGTGCTGCGCGCTGGTCGGGTGTTGGTTTGCGCTCCATCATGGCAAAGCCACCTTCTACGAAATCCTCCATCGTACCCCAGTTATGAGAGATATGCAGTACATCTAGAAAAGAGGCAATCTGTTTGTATCTTTCTAAGTCAAGAGTAAGGTTCGAATTCAGTTGAGTCCGAACGCCTCGAGAGTGAGCGTACTCTAATAAAGGAAGAACGTAATTTTTTACTGATTTTTTCGATAGCATAGGCTCGCCACCTGTAATGCTTAAAGAACGAAGGGTAGGGATTTCATCAAGTCTTTTAAGCAATAAATCTAGCGGCAGTGCAGCGGGATCTTTTGGTTGCAAAGTGTAGCCGACGGCGCAATGCTCACAGCGCATGTTGCATAGTGTTGTTGTTGTAAATTCAATGTTTGATAGAGTGAGCTTATGATGTTCATCTATATCCATATAGGCTTCCCATGGATCAAAGCAAGGTGTAATTGGTTTTAGTGTGTTAGATTTCATTATGTGAAGCTCCTTATATAAGAATCTTATGTCATTATCAAGTTGAAGGGTTCGTCCTGTCAATAATTTTATGATCGGCAAACTGGGGACGGTTCTCGTGCATCCAAGCACTTTATGACGACGGTGGGAAGGAAGCACGAGAACCGTCCCCATGCATCCAAAAAAGCAAAGAGACATTGAAGTAGTTTCATGTACTTCAGTCTCTTTGCTTTTATGATTGGTCTGGCTTGTAATTGTAGCTCTGTCCACTGTGCTCGTATTCTTCTGTTTCTGCAAGTGCAAGTGAGAGGGTGGTTTCAGGCACTTACACTTACAAGCATTGACGTGTCATACGTTTGCGTCTAAAACATGTGTTTTATTAAGACTATGATGCTTGTTTATTTTTGCGAATTGGCTTGAAGTGCAACCCTAATTCTTTTTTCTCTAGTGTTAGAGATTTATATAGTGAGAGCATCATTAAAATCATAATAATAGAAAACGGGAAAGCTGCGATAATCAGGGCGTTTTGTAATCCTTGCAAGCCCCCACTATAAAGTAAAATGACAGCGACTGTTGATTGTGCGATTCCCCATGTTAATTTTACACGATTAGGTGGTGTTAAAGAGCCGTACGTCGTTTGCATTCCAAGGACGAATGTAGCTGAGTCCGCTGAAGTAATAAAGAAGGTACTGATTAAAACAACAGCTATAATAGAAAGTACTGTACTAGCTGGGAATTGACTAAAGATAGCAAACAGCACTTCTTCTGTTGCAAATTGCGTTAAGTCAAGGTTACCAGCTTTTTGAATTTCAATGGCTGCTGTTCCAAATGTAGCAAACCATAGAAAGCTTACAAGTGCCGGTAAAAGCAAGACACCAATTAAAAACTCTCTAATTGTCCGGCCACGTGATACGCGTGCAATAAAAATACCTACGAATGGTGACCAAGAAATCCACCAAGCCCAATAGAATATCGTCCAACCGTTAATCCATGAGCGGTGTTCAGCATTTAACGGCGCGATACGAAAACTCATTTGTGCGAAGTTTTGTATATAGCGACCGATGGTATCTGTGAACATATCTAAAATCAATACTGTTGGACCAACAAAGAACATTAATCCAAATAAACAAATAGCAAGAACCATGTTCGTATTACTTAAGTATTTAATACCTTTACCAAGTCCTGTCCATGCTGAAATCATAAATAGAACTGTAACAGCGGCAATGATAATGAATTGGACCGTGAAATTATTTGGTATACCAAGTAAAAATGTTAGTCCACCATTAATTTGTGCAGCACCAAAGCCTAGCGTAGTGGCAACTCCGACAACGGTAGCAAATACAGCAAGAACATCAATAATAGTGCCGAGTGGACCTTCAATTGTTCTCCCTAAAACAGGTCTAAGAGTAGCAGAGATTAAGCCTGGTTCATCTTTACGGAATTTGTAATATGCCAACGCCAATGCGACTATGGCGTATATACCCCAAGCATGAATGCCCCAGTGGAAAAACGTGTATCTCATTGCTTCTTTGTTTGCAATGGCAGTACTGCTGTCAGCTAATGGTGGGCTTATATAATGAGATAAAGGTTCTGCTGCCCCCCAAAATACTAGTCCAATTCCCATACCAGCACTGAATAGCATAGAAAACCATGTTGCTTTTGAGTATTCGGGTTTCTCATCAGGCTTCCCGAGCTTGATCATTCCTACGGGACTAAATATTAAAAATATACAAAATATGACAATAACTGTAACTAGAATTAAATAATACCAGCCGAATGATGACGTTAAAAATGATTGTACGTTAGAGGTCACATCTTGAAAAGAAGTAGGCGCTGCTACGCCAATTACCACTGCTACAAGTAAAATAGCAACAGTAATCCAAAAAACATTCGATATTCTCTTCATAAATTCATTTTCTCCTTTATTGTGCTTTAGGTCTTCCTTGATGCTGATAGTAAAACATCATTATACTACAGATTTCGACACCGTGCGAATTAGCAACCCTATCACGGCAGTGCGGGGACGGTTCTCATGCATCCAAGTCAGAGGTGGGGAGGTAGTACGGTGTCTCGAGTCTCACGAAGCAAACTCTCAAGCAAGAATATGGCGTGTGGCCGGTTCTCGTGCATCCAAGTCAGAGGTGGGGAGGCAGTACGGTGTCTCGAGTCTCACGAAGTCAACTCTCAAGCAAGAATATAGCGTGTGGCCGGTTCTCATGCATCCAAGTCAGAGGTGGGGAGGCAGTACGGTGTCTCGAGTCTCACGAAGCAAACTCTCAAGCAAGAATATAGCGTGTGGCCGGTTCTCATGCATCCACTTCCGCTGTCAAGGCAGAACGAGAACCGTCCCCAGTCTGCCAAAATTCTTACAATCTATCGACAACTTTTTAAAAATAGTTACTGTTTTTCAAGAATGATGCTATGCTTCAGATGGTGGAGTGAGAGTTATATTTTTCCATAATTAATTTACTAATATGTAACTGTTATGATGAAAAGTTCGCGGATGGAGTTGTTGGTATGAGTCGTCTTTTATCCAAAAAAATATTAGCTATTGTATTAGGGTGTGTTGGTTTGATAGGGATTGGATTTTTGTTAACTATTCCCCACTTGGTCACAAGTGACATGGTTAATATGCATGTTGATTTTTCAGAGGTGTATGCGGCAAATGATTATGGGCTAGAAAGTGATGTACTTAAGTTGGAAACTTTTGATGGACATAATGTCGTAACGTATTATGTTCCTGCTAGGGAGCCACAGGGGTCAATTATTTTTTTATCGGGTATTCATAATCCATCTGTTACAGCGTTCTACGGACACGCACAGTGGTTTCGTGATTTAGGATACGACAGTTATTTGCTAGAAATGAGAGCGCACGGTGAAAGCGACGGAGAGTTAATTTCTCTCGGTTATAAGGAAACCTTGGATGTAGATGCCGTTGTTAAGCATATTATGTCAAATGCAGAGATGGCTCAAAAGCCTATTGTTGTATATGGACTCTCTATGGGTGGATCGGTTGCAATTAATGCTATTGGTAATAATTCAGAGATTGATGGGTTAGTAAGCTTGTCTGCCTATTCATCATTTGAAGATAATTTTGCTGACAATATGCTTTTAATGGGAGCGCCAAAAGCGTATGTTTCAATTCAAAAGCCATTTGTGAAGCTATATACTAATTTTAAGTACGGCTGGCAAACAGCCCATCTCTCGCCAAAAGAACAAATTGCCAACCTTGGTTCACGACCTGCACTTTTGATTCATTCTACGGGAGACGACCAAGTTCCAATTGATAATATGAGTCGGATACTTAAAAACGCACCAGCACATGTTTTGTCTTGGGAAGTAGATGGCAATAAACATTTTATTCTTGATGATGAGGCGTTCTTTGCTCCTTGGACAGATGAAGAATACGCCAACAAAATCCAATCATTCTTTAAAGAAAACTTTTAAGGCAGGTGTGGGGACGGTCCCTTGCGCTTCCTGTCATGGAAAATTTATAAGGATGCATAAGAACCGTCCCTGTGCATCCTTCATTTGTAATCCTCTTCTGATAGAACCAACACTCAAAGTCCCTGCATTACCTCCTTTGTTTCTGTCCTGTTTCGATTCAGCCTTTCTCTCTCTCAAATGAGTTTTTGTCAACGTGAGATTAATTTCCCGACCTGTTTTCCACTCAATGCTCAACACTCATTTTTTATCTTTAACGACAATTGCTCAATATGAATTTATCTTCTCTAACTGCCTTTTTTCATAACACCATGAACTTATCAATCCTAACGTGACTATTTCTCAGCGCGAATTTATCATCGTAATCCAAACCCCCTGTCTGTGTTCTTAGTCAAAGCGAATTTTTCTTTCTCCGCCTACCTCTTTTCACAGCACCGAAATCTATTCATATCAGGTATCTAGCTTTCACAATGTTTCTCTTTCTTAAAACTCTATCTTTTTAAAGTCCATTCTTAACTATCGTAGCTTTCTACTAAATCGTTTCATAGTTCTATCAATCTCCCAATGAACTCTATCAATGGAGTTTTTTACTCTACCATTTCGCGTTTCTACTCTATCATTTTTCGACTAGACTGATGTGTTACTAGGAACTATAAAAATTAATAAGAATAGTAGGTGATAATATGACCCGGCAAGCTAGGGTGAAAAGTAGTACTGGTGTTTATCATGTTATTGTGAGAGGTGCTAATAAACAGGCGATTTTTCATGACGATGCGGATTGCCGAATGTTTCTTGATGCGCTGCACAAGTATAAAAGACGTACCGATTTGAAGGTGTTTGCTTGGTGCTTAATGAACAATCATGCTCATCTGCTTATAAAAGAAGGGCATGAATCAATTTCAGCAACGATGAAGCGTGTCGGTGTTAGTTATGTTTCGTATTACAATGAGAAATATGAGACGACAGGACATCTCTTTCAAGACAGGTTTCGAAGTGAAAATGTAGAAACGCGGGGTTACCTTTTAACAGTCACAAGGTATATTCATCAAAATCCTGTGAAAGCAGGGATGGTAAAAAAACCTGATGATTGGGAGTGGAGTAGCTGCGCAGAGTATTATGGTGAGATTACGTACCCAAGAGGATTGCTAGACCAATCTTACATTCTTGAGTTGTTCTCACCTGACCATGCTGTTGGAATGAGAGAGTTTAAAGTGTTCAACGAGGCATTTAATAGTGATGAGTGTCTCGAAGAAAGAGTAGAGAAAAGAAGACTGTCAGATGACGAGGCTAGGACACAGATTAAAAAACTACTATGTAATTTAAAAATCGCTCAAGTAAAAAGTCTTCCAAAGAAACAAAGAGATGAAATTTTAAGAGAGATGAAGTCTATTGACAGAATCTCACAACGTCAAGCTGCGAGAATTCTGGGCATTAGCCCAAACCTCTTCTACAAAGCATAGGCAAATTGGGGACGGTTCTCGTGCTGCCATGACGCTATCACTGTTGATAGAAGGAAGCGCGAGAACCGTCCCCGCACTGCCAAAATAAGAATAGAGTCTAGGTCCAAAGCCTTAAAAAGTTGTGCTAAAATGTTAATAAGCTTTTGGGTGTAAGAGCGCGATCAGCAGCATTACATTTTCCCCAATGCAATTTTCATATGTTGGAGGTTCAGACATGGTAGAAGAGAAGAAGCAGCTACTGCTAAAGAAATTCGAAAAGAAGCGCAAGCTTACATTCTGGTATGCCTTAATGCTAGATTTAATGGGTGCTGCTAGTTATGTAGTACCGATTTATGGAGAGTTAATTGACATTATCTGGGCCCCGATAAGTGCTGTTTTAATAAAAATTTTGTTTAAAGGCAGCAAAACTTTAACTCTTGTAGAAGAAGGAATCCCGTTTACAGATATCGTTCCTTCCGGTTTAATTAATTGGAATCGTTACTACAAAAAGAACGAGTTGAAAACGTTAGAAGAGTTTTTAAAAGAACATAAATCAAAAGAAGACATAGTATCTAATATGGTGAGTTAAGGAAGACTGGGGACGGTTCGAGACTGGTGAGAAAGTGACAGTTCAGATAAACAGAATGTAATCATTCACTATATGTTCTGCTTAGTTACAACTTTATCTCGTTAACAATTCTGCTGAATTCGACAAGGTACGACTTTTTCAGTGATCTCGGACGGTTCTCATGCTGCCAACAGGACAACCTGCCGGATGAATGTCTTAATTATATATGAATAATACTGCCTAATTGATGAATTTGTTATTTGCCGACTATAGCGGAATGGCTATAGACCATAACGAATATAACGGATGATAAATAAGAAACTCCAAGCTACCAAACTAATGGCAACAGATGCGTCAATCGTCGCTAAATCGTATTCATAACCCTGCAGCAGTTGGCACCATGAAAACTAGTACATTCAGTACATAGATGGACGATGTAGTGCATTTACTCATCTGAATTGCCTTTTAACATGAAAAAACGACAATAAAAAGCGAGCCCACCAAGTACATTAGTGCTTGGTGAATTTTTTATAATAGACTTCCAAGGGAGTAGAACGATGACTGTAAAAACCGACATAATATACTCTATTCATATGAATAAAATGATTAAGATTCAATATAATTCTTTTGGCAAGAAAACCACACGATTAATAGAGCCATACTATTTATTCATGTGGTGCAATCAGTACTATGTTACAAGCTACTGTCACTTGAGGAAAGAGCGGCGAACTTTTAAACTATCTAGAATTACTGAAAGAAATATGATAGATAATAAAAGTGAAAAATTTTTACCACCTTCATGTCTATTTGAGCTAGGCTTTTCGGAGAATGAAGATGTTCATGCGCAAATTGAACTAGTGGCGTATCCTCAGGAGGCGGAACAAACCTTAAAGGAACTAGGTTTCAACTTTTATGTGCAAGAGTATCCCAAAAAGATCAAGCTACCTAAGATGGGGTATGAAGCTATTTGTAGAAGTCCGCTTGAGGAGGCTGTTTTTTACCATTGGGAAGACGATACATCAGTTTCTCGGTACGACGTGGAGCCTTTTAAAATTGAATATACCTTTGATGGGAAAATTCATTCCTATGTTCCTGACGCCTTTCTTTATATGACTGACAATAAAAAGAAATTAATAGAGATAAAAGTCTCTGGTGATTTGGAGTTGCCTAAAAATAAGGCGAAATTTAAAGCCGCACAAGACTACTGCAAACATAACAATATTGAATTTGAGTTCTTTGGCGTAGAAGGTGGACGAACGTTTGCCAAACATAAATCTTCTTGGAAAACGATAGACAATCATGTTGGAAAAATAAACATGAAAACGCGAAGGAAAGACAACCAATATAATGATTTAAGAAAATTTCTTAAGGCGTACGAAGTAGGAGAAGATGTTTTTGTCTCTTTGGAGCAACTAAGGGAGCATGTTGGTGCTGGGTATCGTGAGAATCCGGAAGTTGCCAAAATGGAACAATACACAAGATTGATTAATGAACATGTATTTTTCATACTTGAAAATATAAACAATAAAGAGCAAGTAATAGAAAGACAAGCAGAGCTTATAGAACTTATAAGTGAAATAGAGGATGGGCATGAGTACAACTTTGAGAATTTAGTATTAGGTCATCAGTTAATCTCGATTGTCAAAGAAAACTATTACATTAATAGAAGAGATAGTGAAGGTTTTCAACATTATGTAGACGTTTTATCTATTTATTATGAAAAATATGTGTTAGAGAAAGAAGTTATATATAGAAGTATTAAGCTTGGATTTAGAGACATTTCTTGGGAAGTTGATAAAAAGATAAATAAGTTGCTTATACTAGATAAAATTTCACATGTGAATCCAAAAATATCAGACTATGCACAGGAACTTATATTAGGACTCTCAAGTCGTAGCATAAATGCTCTTAAAAGAAGATTGCGAGGTATAAAGGAAGGAAAGTTTTTGGATACAATAGATTTAGAAACGGCCATACAGAATAAATATATTATTTTGAAGGAAGAAAGCTACACTTCTTATTACTCTTATAAAACTTTCTGCCGTCAAAATAGATTGCCATTACTTAGTATTGTGCCGAAGACGAAAAAAGCTAACATAAAAATCGAATTTCTTGGTGATGGGACGGACGAATATTATGAGATCTATCACCATGTTGCTGAAAAGATAATAGAATCTTTATCAGCATATATAGGCAAATATATTCCAATATGTGCAGATTTTAATCGTGGAGTAAAAGTGGGATTTGACGTAACAATAGACAGATTGCCAGATTTTATTAAATACACTATCCCATTATTAACAGAATTCCAAGAAACAGTCCGATGAGGTACAGCAATATAGGGACGGTTCTCGTGCTGCCATGACGCTATTACGGTTGATAGAAGGATGCACGAGAACCGTCCCCGCACTTCCTAGGAGTTTTATGAGACTTTAGTATTTGTCGGAATTGATAGAAAATAGTCTGATAGGTTGATTGTTTGTTCTAGCAATTTCATGTACGTTTAAAGTATGTAATGATGAGCGAATATATTGAGTTTATTCGTTTCTCATTTGAAAAAGGCAAATCTACTGAAAGGTAGAGACGCAAAGTCACAGATCTACGGTTCCTTACTAAGATGGCTGGGCTACCAAATGAAGAATGGAGAAAAAACTCAAGGTTAATAGAGTTATTTTCGAGATTCTTCCTTTTTAAAAAATAGGAGGGATTTTTTTATGACGAAGAAAAGTGTACCATTCAACAAGAACGTTCGAAACGTATTAGCTTCTAGTGTTATCGCATCAATGTTTGCGCTAAGTGTAGGAGCTGGACAATCTTATGCGGAAGAACCGGAGTCAAACACAACGGTTGAAGTAGAGGAAGTAGCTACGCAGGATCAAACGGAAACTACAACAACGGATACTACAACGCAAGAAGAAGTTGTAACAACAGAAGAAGATACAACGGAAAGTTTAGAAGGCGGTACGACTGAATCAGAACTTGTAGATGAGCAGCCGATGGGAACTGAAGAAGTAGTAACTACAGAAGAATCAACAGAATCGGAAAAAGTGGATTCGACTAGTGAACAATTAGAGGATGCGGTTGAAGTAGATGAGGACGCAGAGATTGATGTGGTAGAAGAAGACACTCCTGCTTTGTTACCTGGTGACTTCTTTTATTTTACAAAGAAATTAATTGAAAATGTGCAGCTTGCTTTAACGTTTGATGAGGCAAAAGAGGCGGAGTTACTAGTTTCCTTTGCTGAAGAGAGAATTAAAGAGGCCGCGGCGCTTCTTATTCAGGGCGAGGAAGAGTTAGCAGGTGATGTGCTACAGCAAGCAATTGATCAGCAAGAATTAGCATTAGCAAAATATGAGAAAGCAGAAGAAGGGTTAATTGAAGAAGAAACTGCGGTAACTGAAGATGTTTATGAAGAAGAAGTTGAAACAGATCCAACTCTTTCTGATATAGAAGAGAAGTTTGCAGCAAACATTATTGCACTTCAAGCAGTACTTGAAAAAGTAGGCAACCCTACCGCTAAAGAAGCTATTCAAAAAAATATTGTAAAAGCTCAAGTGAAGCTTGAGAAGAAATTAAATAAAAAGTTAGCCAAGCTTGCAGATAAAGAACAAACCTTTGAAGATAAACTTGCTGAATTAGAGGCAGAGCTAGCTGCTGGTGAAATAGATCAAGAGGAATACAATGAAGAAGTGGCAGAGCTAAATGCAGAGTTAGCAGAGGAACAACTCGAAGCTTTAGAAGAAATCTCTGAAGAGGCTGAAGACATTCTAGAAGAAGCTGCTGAAGAAATAGAAGAGATTGACGAAGAGCTTGATGAAGATGACGTTGACGCGGACAAGTTAGATGAAGAAATTGATGAAGAGTCCGACTTAGAAGATGAAGAAGATACAGAAAAAGAAGAAGAAAGAACGGCTGCGGAAAAACAACAAGCTGCTATAAAGAAGCAAGAGGAAGCGGCTAAAAAAGCAGAAGAAAAGCAGCGCGAAGAAGCCGAGAAGAAAGCCGAAAAAGCACGTGAAGAAGTGAAGAAGCAAGAAGAAAAAGCACGAGAAGCGGCTAAAAAAGCAGAAGAAAAGCAGCGCGAAGAAGCCGAGAAGAAAGCCGAAAAAGCTCGTGAAGAAGTGAAGAAGCAAGAAGAAAAAGCACGAGAAGCGGCTAAAAAAGCTGAAGAAAAACAGCGCGAAGAAGCTGAGAAGAAAGCCGAAAAAAAGCGTGAAGAAATAAAGAAGCAAGAAGAAAAAGCTCGTGAAGAAGCCGAGAAAAAAGCTGAAGAAAAAGAACGAGAAGACAAAGAAGATAAAGAAGATAAAGAAGACAAGTCTAAAAAGCAAAAAGACGATGATGATAATGAAGACGAAGACAAAGACGAAGACAAATCTGAAAAGTCAAAAGGCAAGAAAGAAAAAGATGACGACGGTGAATAACATCTAAATTTGGCAGAGTGGGGACGGTTCTCATGCTTCCTTAGGAAGCATAAGAACCGTCCCCGTGTTTCGTCCCGTGATCACACCTGGCTGGCCAGCATCAATGAAGTGTGATCTATTTTAATTAGGTCCCACGATGTAACGATACCAATTGGTTTTTGTGTGGGAAGTCCTTTCTCGGTAATAAGAATAGCCTCTAATTTCTTGTTCTGGTCAAAGCTATCTTCATAAATAGCTTCAAGATCATAAATAGAACTCGTTCTACCGATGAAGTGAACATTATGCTTTTTTTCAAACGCTAGAATATCTTTCGCTTGTACTGATTGAATTGAAACTGAGTTTCCAGCAATATGCTTTGCCATCCACTTTGCAATTCCACCCTCTGTCAGTAATCCTTGAAATCCTGATTCATTATATATAGGAAACTGCGAATAACCAGTTTGAGTAATCATGTCCAAGATCTCTTCTAATGATGTAGAAGGATCAAACACTTTAACAGGCTGAGATGCAATTGACAACGCAAAAGGCGGTGTGTGGATTAAGTCTCTAATTTTTTCAATGTTAGCTACTACATCTTCATGTGGCTCAGCGATATAAAAGCTCTCGTTCACTTTGTTGTGTACAATCGCATTCCGCAGATATCCAAACTGCTTTAACGCATCGTAGTTGTATCGAATAACACTATGTAATTTTCTCGCGGCATATAATACATCACCGAATGGAGCAAAATCACGAGGGTCATTCGTTAATTGTTTTAACTTTATATGAATTTGATTAAACGCAGCCTCAAAGCGGGCTACTCTTTCTCCATGATTCGTTGTTGTCTTCACGATATCGCCTCCTGTATCTCTTGGTGCTTAATCTCCCCCGTGGTATCATTCAATCACGGTAGGGGCAGGTGCTACTATTATGTAGGGTCGCTTCACGGTAGCATGAGCGAGGAACTCTAATTGTGCTCTCCAATGCAGCGTAAGCACCATCCCCATACTGCCATCGAATACTGCGAAAGAATGGTCCTCATATTGCTCTCGAAGGCAGCGTAAGCACCATCCCCATACTGCCATCGAATACTGCGAAAGAACGGTCCTCATATTGCTCTCGAAGGCAGCATAAGAACCGTCCCCATGCTGCCGACCAAGCCCCATACTGCCAATTTACTATTCAGCTCTTTCTACGATATTACTAGAAATCCATCCTACTACTCCTGAGGAGGTTTCAACTTTATACCAAGTGACATTGCTTGAGCCTACCTCAGATTCTCCTAAAAATAACAAAGTATCCCCACTGCCGATGACAGCGATTTTTTCACCGTCCATCGATGGGGTGCGGCGAATTTTTCCGCCGTCATATTCACTTGTTAATTGTAAAAAAATGCTTGTGTCTTCCGAAGATGTCGCCGCCGTTTCTACACTTGAATCAGAATTTGAATCCTGTCTCCACTGATCATACACCGCTCTCGCTTCTTCAGTTGACAGCATGCTTAAAGAAAATGTTTCTACTAAAACAGTATGCTCCCATTCATGCCACGTTTGCCCGAGTTTTGTATCAGGCCATTTGTAAAAACTGAAGCCGACAGCGATAATTAGCAGTAAGACTACGCGGCGATAGCGTTTCACAATAATTTTGCGACTCATGTGCTGAACACTGCAGTTTTCCCGAGCGTTCATGAGTTTCCGTACGACACTCTCCATCACATCTTCAAGCTTATGCACAGACGGGAAATGTGTCACGCCTTTTTTAACACGAAATCCTACCACAAAACCGACAATGGACGTTGTCAAGCCAACTAATAACCCGACCAATCTTAGTAAAATCCATAGTACAACATTTCCAACCAAAACAGCTAAGCGAAACAAGACAAAGCGAAATATGATGAAAATGATAAATAGAATAATAGCCAAACGGACATAAGGGGGCATCATGAACCAATATACTGACGCGTTCATAGCTTGTTCCATTAATCCCAATCCTCTTCGTCGTTATCGTCACTTTTTTCTAACAGTTGTTTTGTTTGCCCCCAGTTTCCTTCAAGCTTCTTGTCTGCACTGTCGCGTTCTTTGTCCTCACCATACGCCAGTTGTGGCTGCGAATTAACTTGTGTGATTTCGCCCATTTTTTTCATGAGTTTTACCATATCCTCCACATCAGTATCTTCGGAGTTAATGACCTTTTCAAACACCATCTTTTGCATTTGCTTAATATCATTTTGTTGCGTTTGTAAATAAGAGAGTACTTCATCATTTGAAGCAGAGCCCTCAATTAATGCATCGATAATACCACCGCTACGGATTGCATCGCGCATTTTTCTTTTGCGTTCTTCCTCTTCATCCTTTTGCTTGCGTCTGCGCTCTTCTTCCTCTTCTTTTTCGCGCTTTTTCCGAACATCGTCGTCCTCAAGCTGCCACTCTGTCTGCTTTTTCTTTTGCTTTCTTTCAATTTCCATCTCAAGCTCAGTTAGTTCTTGCTTGCGCTTTAACTCAACGATTTTTTGATAATGCTCCCAATCCGCTTTACTTAAACGAGCACTCGCATGGAGCTCGGTTACCTCGTAGCCCATTCTCTCGATTTGTTCGACAATATCGGACTGCTGCTTCAATTTTTGAAACTGTGCTTTCACATCAGCAAAATCCTCAATTGAATAATCATCCGTAATAGGCTGAATCCAATATACTAAATTATCCTGCAAAAACTTTCCGCTATCCTTCACATCGTTTTCTACAATAGCAATCGGATCCTTAACCTTCACACCGACCTTTACGTTAATGTTAAAATAACGGCCAGGATCACTAGATGAATATTCGCGTTGGTGATTCACAGAAACAGAATTCATAGAAACGGTATAGCGTATCATATATTTCTTTGCCTTTAATTCGGATCTAGTAAGCTGTTCGCCGTCTTTCACTACACGATATTCGTCGTTTGCATTTTTATAAACATAGGCAATGGTGTTGCTAGAAATCGGTTCTTTTGAAAATAAACTATAAGTTACTCGTTCTACATCTTTAATTGCCAAAACAATTCTCCCCTTTACTCGTAAAAATAAATGTATGATACGCCACGAAACTTATGGTTGTAACAGTTGTTTTTCTTCACGTCAAAACAATTCAGTTCACTGGTAAGCTAGCCACATCCCTACATCTTCACCAACATTTCACATCTTCACCAGCATCTCGGCAATCGGCCTGTACGCATCATCATGCTGACGAAGGCCCTTGCGAACAAACTTCTCCAAGCGAATGCGCATACTATCAGCTTCAGATTCATAAATAGCATGTAACACACCACTAATCGTCTCAACATTCGCACGCTTCCCACCAGCTCTTTGAATCCACTCATCTAGCATTGCTAGCATTGTTTTTCTAGTCATCGTATGCTGTAAATTGTCTGCGATAAATGGCACCCAAAAGTGCTCCAGAAAAGAAGGCTGGGCCCGGAAAAATAGGGCAGGAACCGGTTGGAACACAGATTGCGCAAAGCGAAACACAGGCTGCAACTCGTCTTTAGGCGTTCGTTCAAACCACTCGACCCAATGCCGAATATAAATTTTTTCATATTGTGTATCCCATAACGCGATCTTTGTTAGCTGCTGCATCGTTCGCTGAATAACATTATGCAAACTGCGGTTGCTTGTCCCATACGCACTCCGGATCATTTTTAAACTAGCAGGATAATACTTCGCACCAAGCTCGGAGCTTAACAGCATCATCGCAGTCCATTGCAGGTGACTATTATTACGAAGCCCCGCCCAAGCTTTTACTAAGTTGAACACTGGATATGTCCACTCACTATCAGCAGCTAATAATTCGAGAGTGCGAACGGCCAACATCCGCTCTGGAACAGCATTTGATTGTGCCCAAGGCTGTACAAAGCTCATGCGAATCGTTGGGAAATCAATTTTCAGCAATTCCACAACGATTGAAATGACTTTGTCCTCAATTCCTTTTCGCTTAGACGATAACAGCTCATGCAGCCATTCAATTATAGCCGACTGGTAACGAGGATATTGAAGCCAAACGTATTGCCACACATAGGACGCATCCTCCGGCACGACGAACCGCACCTTATCCTGCGCTAAGTGACCGACTTCAAACTGACTTAACTCTTTTTTTACAGTCGCATGGAACAACGCTAAATATTCATCGCGGCTCGGCAAAAGTCGCGCTGCCGGTTCTTCTCCTAGGTAACTAGCAAATCGTCGTTGCAGTCCTTGGGCTAGCTTCGTAATTTCATTGAATGTGAGCCCTTCGAACAATCCTAAAGCAAGATAGAAGGCGATGTCTTCTTGTGATCGCTCCACTTGAAACCACGCCTCAATTCGTTTTAATACATTCGTTTGTAACGATTGAAGCAAGCCTTCCTCTGTAATGTCCCCTTGTAAAAATTGCTGTATCTTTTGAGCCAATGCACTAACATCACGCGGTAAAGGATTAGCCTGTCGTATTATGCTCAACGTTCGCTCCGACAGCCAAGTCTCGAATGTCCCCACTAGCTCCTCATTATGAGAGACAAAGTTAACATGCTTTCTGAGCATATCCTCCACCTGTTTCGGCGCACTAACCTTATGGGAATACAATTGGAGAAACGGCTCTGTCGCTTCTTTTTTCATAATAAAAATAAGAAATGAATCCTTCGCACTCACATGCTCGATATAATCTAAAAACGCGTGCTCAGAAACGGTATCAAACCAATCCTCTGAATCTATTTCTAAAATAAAACCAGCCTGCTCTCGCACCGTTAATTTTAAAAGCTCCTTCGGCTTCACATCTTTAGATATCTCATAAATATGCTGAACTTGTAAGTTCTGTAGCAAGCTTATAGCGGCAGAGTATTTGCCTGTGTGCTGACTATGATGCAAGCAAATAAAATGATCACGAGCAAGCTGACTTTTCATACTAGTAAAACGTTCAGGCTCTACAAAAGTTTGTTGCACTATCTGTAGTTGAGTTGTATGTAATTGATAAAGCTCCACACCTGGGGCATTTTTCAAGACAACAGGTCTATTCAAACGCTGCTTTTCAGTTACTTCCACTTCGTTCGTGTGGCTGCCATGATGAATTTCTTCTAACTCAATAATTAGCTGATCAAGCGCCTCCGATAAAGCGGCATATTTGCCAACATTAAGATGTTGAATATTACATAGAAGTAGCAGCAGGGAGTCCGGTACATCCGTTCCATCCAACATAATCGGGACAATCGGGATATTAAAGCGAAGCGCTAAATCAATTTCCTTTGGTACCATGCTTGAAGCACCAACTTGCTCCGTAATAATAACAACGAGCGCCTCCACCTTGTGCTTTAAATCCTGTACAATTCTCGTCTGATAATGCTGCCCAAGCGGAATATCCCTTGGCGCATACCAGCATGGGATATCACGTTCCTCTAAATATTGTGCAATCTCTACCATCTCATCAAAATCGGCCGAATTATGACTTAAAAACACGACCTTTCTTTGCTGTTCGTCTTGCATTGTCTCACCCCTTTAAAGCTAAATATTGATCAGCTGTCCAAAAGCCTCCACTGATCGCCCGCCCTTCATCATTTACTCGTGGTGTTGTTATTATGTACGTCTGTCTGTTAGGAACATAACCGGACCATACCCCTTCATCCGGAAAGCCCTCAAACTGACACCGAACAATATGTGCTGTCCCACCGGGCAGTTCTTTTTTAAAATTAAGGTCCCATAATGCTAGTAAAATATCGCTAGTTTGCGCAACGTAGCTTCCCACATTGTAATATCCACTACCTTCCACGACGTATGCTGCCACCGCCTGTGCGCATAACGCGTCAAACTCGTCCTTGGACGAAGTTGTCACAAAATCGCGCACGTACCTCTCTCTTTCAAACGGAAGTGGTACTTCTAGATTGATCCCATGCTCAAGCGCCGCATGCGCAGCCAAGCGATCCGCCCCCTCCGCGAGTGGCGAAACAAAGCGAACCGACTCACGGGGATAGGCGAGAGTAATATATTTGAAAAATCGTTCAAGTTCAAGCTTGATGGCAGGAAGAGAATCGGGATGAATTTTGCGGTGTCCCGTTACGCCAATTCGCCAAATTTTGTTGTGCTTATCTATGTTCGTCATGCTGTCAGTCCTTTTTTCTGAATTCCGAACTTAGGTGTGCTCTTGACCATGGCCGTCCTCAATCCGGGAAAGATGATATTCCTCCTAGAAAGTTGGTTCAGTCGATGCAACCAACAAATAGAGATTCATATCATGAGCCCACAAATTACAGCCTCGAAGTCTGGCTCTCGTTACTCACTTTTCTTAACAACAAGATCGTACCCAATAAATTGGTACACATCATATAAATTGCGAATCGTGTCACGATCATACTCTTTAAACGGCTTACGAGTGATCTCACACACACGGTCCAACTCGTCCCATGACACAAGACATCCATGTAATCGTTTATCCTCATCCTTATGACTGTTAGGAGGTGCGATATCTGTTTTCACATCCCAGCTTCTCATAAAATGAAACGCATTCCAGCGTTCATGCTCTATTTCGGCAAGCGCCTCAATTTTGCCCTCTATATACTGAAGAAACTCATGCTTTGTTAATTTATCAGGATGATTCTCGTTCTTTTTCACCTTATCCAACTCAAGCAGGAGCAGCTTCGTATCAGCATGATTCATCTGATTGCGATTCGACTCTCGATTAAGATCCGAAAGCGCTAGCCAATCGTCCTGCACCTCTTGCAACTCCATATATTTCGTATGAACGAGCTTCGCAAGCTTCGTAAGTGTCTCGTTAATAAAGTAATCCTCATTTAACACGTCCTCATAATAGCCAAATCGAAACACTCTATCATATTCAAACGTATTTGTATGTACCCATTTGCTGATATGCGCCTCCGCCTTCATTTTTATAAAAATAGGAAGCTGAGGGTACTGCTTACATAAATCAATACCTTCCATCAAATCAGCATAATCATCTTGCAAACAAATAAAAACATGTGTCGGGTTGTACTCCGCAACAGCAGCATTTAAAGCCTCTGTTGACACATCAAAGGGACGAAAGCGCATAGTCGCTACTTTATCAGCTCGCGGATATTGACGATACCAAAGCGCCTTCAGCCTCTCAGCCTCTTTATCTAACACCGTAATCTGAAGCCTTTCCCTTGGCAGAAAGTGCGCACGCTCAATCGCCTGGACTGCCACCTGCTGCCCTGTCTGTCCAAAGCCAACAAACAACATATGCAGCGGCGCACTATCGGCGTCTTTCACGCGGTCTTCGTAATATTTA
This sequence comes from Bacillus sp. HMF5848, assembly GCF_003944835.1. Lineage (GTDB taxonomy): Bacteria > Bacillota > Bacilli > Bacillales > HMF5848 > HMF5848. The sequence goes on along the minus strand of NZ_RWIV01000001.1, from coordinate 3,977,066 downwards.
TATAACGGATGATCATTTAACAGCTTCTCAGCCATTAAACTATGCACATTCACCGTCCTAACAGGCACTGGAAACGCACCATGATTCACCGTGAAATCGCGCTTAATATCCTCATAAAGTAAATATGACTGCTGATGATGCAAATGCAAAATAACTTCTAGCTTAGACGTTTTATTTTTTAAAAAGTCAATAAGTCCTACGATTTCGTCTAAGTTTTGGGAATCATCTTCATGCAATAAAATAAAGTATTTCGCACGTTTCAAGGCTAGTTTATGAAAAAGCAGAGATTTATCACGCGCACTTAAGATTGTTATCACACCCAACTGATGAAGAAAATCCTCTTCAATCGAGTCTTCATCGTCACTAATAACAATCACTCGTTTCCCGTTTTTTCGTAAGCTGTTAATTAGAGCTTTGCTCTTGTGATTATAGCCAACAATAATATAGTGATTTCCAAGTACTTTATAGCCAAACAGCTTGATTGATTGACCTAACATGCGGTAAGCAATTTGTAGAATAGTCGCAATGGTTGTTGCAGCGGCGCTCCAACGAGCGATTTCAATGGATAAAGGATAGTGGATGTGTTTCCCGAGTGTTGGTGCAAACACATTGTCCGTATCTAAAATAAACAAACGAATCGTTGAATAAAGGGCATTGACCCCACTGTACCGACCAGCCTCAGTAGCTATCGACTCAAAATAAAACCCATAAAAGCCTGTTAACATTGCCAATGTAAACAAGAAAACCTGCAAATAAAAGGCCCTCTTCACAAACAGTAGCAATGGCGTGATGCCTAAAAAAATCGACAACGTCACCACCAAACCAAATGACGGCTCCCGGTCAACCCACCACACACTCCAAAGCCCCCCAGCGAGCAACACTATCAAAATAACATTCACAAAAAACAACCTTCTCACACCAAACAACCTCCAATTGGCAGCATGGGGACGGTTCTCATCCTGCCAGGGCAAGATGAGAACCGTCCCCATGCATCCGACACTAGTCGAAAGTATTAGACAAAAAAGACTACAATATGACAATTATACAAAGAAAAATAGGTATCTGTCACTACCATAATGGCAGAGTGGGGACGGTTCTCATGCATCCAAAGAAAAGTGGCAGAGTGGGGCCGGCTCTTATGCATCCAAAGAAAAGTGGCAGAGAGGAGACAGTCTTTATGCTTCAAAGTATAGTTTGAATTAACAAGATATGAACGGAACGGACATGCAAACAGCTGTAAGCTTATCTAACAGGACCCTCTCATACTTCTATGTCCAAAGTATTGGAAAGCGTGCACAAGAACCGTCCCTTTGTCACCTTCTACCTATGTTATTTGATATACTACATATACTATATTGCTTCATGTTAAGGAGAATTTTATCTATGCTAGAAACCTTTATGCAACAAACTATGAATCTATTAAAATACTCAGATATTCGCCTACACACGGTGGAGAACCGAGCTGTGAGGTTAGAAGAGAAAGGGCGTTTCACATTATTTTTAGAAGGAGATGAAGTCGTTACTAGATCGCGTATAGAAGACAATATTACCGTGCAAATTATGCTGTTTTTCACGCTGTTAGATGCTAAGATTGATACGATGTATCCACGTTTAGAAGGCTGCAGCCTGAAGCATAAGTATCACTCGCTACCTAATGACTCGGATGACAACGTTATTTTTAGCCAAGTATATAGGCTGTTACGCATACTTCGTAACAATGCTATTCATACTATGTCATCTACGACGATTGAAGATAATATCATCAAAAGCAGCGGAAAATATGATCGAGTACATATTACGAAGATGGGCTACGAGCTTCTCGCTTCTATTGTTTACTATATAATGGCGCCTAACAAAAACGAAAATAGGAATTATCGTAGCGCCATATTAAGAAGCTATTATGATGACTTACAGACGGAAATTTTGTTCCAGGAAGATGACATCAACGTCAACCAGCTCCTTCCGTTATCAAATGCTGTGCGTTTAAAGAGAAGTGTGCGATACAAAGTAACAAACACTGAATTTATTGTTGACCAAGATTCTCTAACCATCACAAGACCTTATGAACTTACCTATAAAAATGAACATAACTGGGCGGGCGTCGATTATGAAATCCAGTATGAGGGTAGTACATATGTAGTTCCAAGTGAAGTTTTGAATTTGAATGGAAAATTGACAATTTCACGAGAGAACTTGGAGTCTTGGGCTCTTGACCATTAAGGCAGAGTGGGGACGGTTCTCGTGCTTCCTTCCTGCATAGGGTCGGCAGCACGAAAACCGTACGAGAGCAGTGAAGAGTCATTGCTTGTTGCATTCTGTATGCAAAATTGTTAACGAGATATAGGTGTAAGTAAGAAGCTAATCAACTACATATAGTAGGTGAATAGCTTCTACTTTTCCTGTCACTTTCACAAGACTCAATCGTTTCTCATGCTTTCTCTGTCTAACACAAAAGGATGCATAAGAACCGTCCCCGTGTATCCATAAGTCGGCAGACTGAGAACCGTCCCCATGCATCCTTCTACCACTTTTCAATATTTACAAACGTATCGTAAAACGGAAAAACGCCGTATTCATTCGAGTCAGACTCTATAAGAGGTACTAGTTGGTTTACATTGTCACTCGAATTTGAGAAAGTGCCATCGCACAGTAATAGAACATTTGCAGGTACTCTATCACTATGAACTGCTTTTATTTCAATCTTTGCTTGATTGTTAAAGACTCTTATGACTTCTCCGTTAAAAATCTTTAGTTTTTTGGCAACTTCAGAGTTAATCTCAACCAATGAATATTCCTTATCTGATAATCGAAGATAATGGAACTGTGAATTTAACATATACGGATGGTGAGAGGAAATGAGCCAAAAAGGATAATCTGTAGTTGGCGATTTTCCTGCTACGTATATCGGAGGCGAATTGGTGTTTTCGGAGTTATCTTTGCCCCGACAAAAGTGATATTTGCATCCTTTTGTATCCTTTTGAACATTCAAAGTCATTAATTTGCCCTTTAAATCCTCTATAGACCTAACTTTATACCGGCTATACACTTTATCATTAAACTGTGCATTGAGATATTCCTCTTCCGATGAGTGAATAGGGAAAGAGCAAAGGTCATTTTGATACTTATTTAGCTTTTGTGCTAACTCTTTCATAATATGCCACTCGCTTTTACTCTCAAAGTATGGTGGAACAGCCTTTTCGTTTACCGTCATTACATGATGCCAAGCATTCACTACAACATCCATTTCTTCAAAATGGGTAGTAGTTGGTAAGATGAGATTCGACATTTTTGCAGTTTCAGTCAAAAATTGATCGACCGTTACAACAAATGGAATGTCTCTTAATAACTGCTCAACTATTGAGGTGTTTGGATTTTGTATCATTGGATTCGCACAAGCTATCCAAAGCATTTTAATTTCCGATTCCATGTTTAGAGATAATAGTTGATTCATTGTTACGTTCCGATTCACACCTACTAGTTGGTTATTAAAAATCAGTGCATCGTTTTGACGTAGTAACATTCCTCCACCTTTTTTGTGAAAGTCACCGCGAACTGCTGCTAAAGCTTCAATTGTACGTATAGTATTTTTACTATTTATATGCTTAATTAATCCAAAACCGATGATATGAGAAATGGCCTTTGCACTTTTACACCAGCTAAGTAATAAGTCAAAAGTCTTTGTATCAATGCCGCATGCCTGTATGAACTGCTTACTATCTATTTCTTTAAGTGCCCCCAGGAATTGATCAAAGCCATAAGAGTATCTTTCTAAAAAATCAAAATCAACGCCGCCTATATCTATGATGGCCTTTGTTAATACATTAGCCAATGCCCCATCTGTGCCAGGTTTTATCTGTATATAAAGATTAGCTAGTTCTGCAGTTTGGGTATAAATGGGATCGATAACTATAATTTTAGCGTTTTTTGCCTTTGCTTCTAATAAAAAAGGAACGAGATGAATATTGGTGGCAGCAGGATTAGCTCCCCAAATTATAATAACGGAGGAAAACCTTATATCTGATGGGTTTATTAATGTGTTAAAGCCAGTTTTGTAATCAGCTAAATCATAATCAGTTGTAACATTGGTCGAGCTAATGATTCCTATTGTTTCACCTATACAGGAAAAGAACTCATCTGTAACAAAGTGATGTATTCCTTTGTTGCCGGACCCTTTTAGTAAGGCAAGGGGTAGAAAGTTATCGGATAACTCATAAATATCTATTAAGTTACTTGCGATGATTTCAAAAGCTCTTTCCCATGTAATCTGTTTGAAATTCCCTGATCCTTTTTCTTTTTGATAGTAAGGATATTTTAGACGATCGAGATGGCGATTCTTATGTACAAAAGAAAATCCCTTTGCACATAACTTCCCATTTGTATATGGATGATCACAATCACCAGCTATATGAAGAAGTTGATTATTTTCTACATAAGAACTCATGGTGCATGAGCTAGGGCAGCTTAAGGGACAAACATGTTTAAAGGTTTTTGTTGTGAAATCATTCATGTTTTTTCTCCTCCAGAGCCCTACATGAGATAACTAATCTTCTGTTCACTTTGTAACAATAATGTGTCAAGTATATGTGTTTTATACTAACTATATTATACTATTATAGAAGAATTAGGGATAGATTATTAGGTGAGAGGGATATCAAAATGAGTACTCAGCTTATGTTTTCTATTGATTTGAATAGATGTATTAATTGCAAAACGTGTGAGATGGCTTGTATTGATTACCACGGATTTAAAGATATACATAGAAGACATGTCGTTACGTTTCAAAATAGTGACCACGATTCCATACATCTTTCTATATCTTGTAATCACTGTGAGAATCCGATATGTGTTACTATCTGTCCTGAAAATAATTTTATAAAACGAAGAGACGGGATTGTCATTCATCAAGCAAATCATTGCAGAGGCTGCGAGAGGTGCATTAACGCTTGTCCTTTCCATGCACCTAAATTGAACCCAATCATGAACAGAGTGGATAAATGTAATTTTTGCTATGAACGAATTGATCAAGGTTTAAAGCCCATCTGCGTAGAAAACTGTATAACTAATGGGTTAAGTGTAATAGCGGTAAACCGGGATGAATTGAAACCGTATGGCTTTAATGAAGCGAATATACCAATAATGGGGTATACAAACCCATCCATTTACATTATTAAAAAACATAAGAGTAATACACACAAGGAAGGATGACAGAGCTGATGACGTTTTCCTTACAAGACCGGTTATTATATATTCCTTTGCACCAACTTACATTTCTTACCCCTATGCCAAAAGAACAAATATACTATGATAGTGTTTCTGAATATAGTCAAGCAGAATCTATAAAGGAATCATCCGTACTTATATTTCAGGATAGCGGTGAACAAATTAAATTATATGACCATCATGTAGTTACTCAATTAATTAAAGATCCTAACGTACTTGGGATAGTAATTTATAGTAAGGAAACCATATCTCTTCAAGATGACATTCTAGCTCTTTTTTGTACAAATTCAATTCCCATTCTGCAAGTATCTGAACTTTCGTCACTTCTTCTTTTTCAACAAGCAGAGGGTCTTCTGTATTCCTATAGTCAAATAAGCTCAGAGCTAATTGGCTTTATGGAAAAAGGTTTTCCAGTAGTGGCGCAACAAATAGCCATGGCCATACAGTCGCCACTATTATATTTAGATGAATCACATCAGCTTTTATGGCAAACAGGAAAAGAAGAGGCACTTAGGGAAGCGAAACGTTGGATTAATACACATATGCAAGACCTAGAAAATGGTATATATTCAAATGAAGTAAATAATAGAAAAAAAAGGCGTTTTAACGATATAGAGACGATGGTCCCATTTGAGTTATATTCAATTAATATCGCGGGGATGCTTTCACAAACGTTAGTGGTATCAGCCGATATTGTGAATTGGCAAAAAAAGCTGATTGATAAACTAGTAGGGTTAACAGCATTATTATTACAGTCGGAAGGAATGTTGCAAGATCAACAGGAAAAATTTAAGCAGCATTTTGTGTACGATATTCTTTATCATAAATTCGAGTCGCAAACAGAATTAATTAAGCAGGGAAAAACGTGGGGTTGGAACTTGGAAAGGCCACACCATTTAATGATAATTCATATTGACTTAGCAAATACAATGTTAAATCATGAAGATTGGTTAAATGAAATAGTCCGCAATATTGAGATTCAAAACTTGAATGCAAAAGAAACGTTGATTGTTTTCCCATTTCAAGATCAAATTGTTGTTCTGCTTGAGGATGGAGAGGAACGGGAGTGGAATCAAAGAAAGCAGTTTGTGAAGACTATTGCTAATAGCATAAGAGAAAGGTTATCAAGCAAATGGCCTCAATACCACTTCTACATAGGTATTGGTAAATGGTATCAAGATACTACAGTTCTCAATAAAAGTTATCAAGAAGCAAAGCTAGCTTTGCAATTTGGTAAGAAGTGGTCTGAGCATAAAAATATATATCATATTAATGAGCTAGGAATCATTCGTCTACTAAGCTATATTCATCATGAAATCTTATTTGATTTTAGTCAGGAGTATTTATCGTTATTAGAAGAAAACGACCGAGACCATGGTACGGAATATATTGATACACTGAAAGGTTATATTCGATACCAGGGAGTAATTAACGATGTATCAGAAGCACTTCATGTTCATCCCAATACATTGCGAAACCGACTAAAGAAAATTGAAGAGATTACTGGCATCGATGTGCAAAAACACGATGAGTATATAAACTTAATTATAGCAGTTAAAATTCTTTCTTTTATAAAATATTAATATACAAAAATATTCAATTAGATATTGTTAAGAGCTAGTTTTGGAATCTTCTAAAACTGGCTTTTTTGTATTGCTGAGGATAATTGGTTTTTAGTAAGAGAAATGACAGTTCTATAAAAACAGGACTGTGAGGATACACAATTACAGGGGCTGAAAAATGGAAGAATCCCCAATTCTTTTACAATATATTCTTTTATAAAATAAAGGTATGAGAGGTGATATTCAGGTGAGAAAGCAATTACTATTGTTTTCTATGTGAAATGATTCACATTTAGTGATATCGAAATAAGTATATTAATTTCCTTTATTAAAGATTAGAAAGAGGTGATAGAATGATTCAACAAAAAAGCTATGAAGTTGTTGAGATTCAAAATTTATTAGAATTACGTATGTTTGCTTACGACATATTGAGAAGAGTCTTTCTAGAAGAGCCAGTCAAAGAATTAATTGCACAATTCCAAAGTGGAATACTCAGTTTTTTTCCCTTCAAAGAAGAGAATCAACAATTGAAAGAAGGGATTGAGTTAGTAGATAGTTACTTTCATACATTTAAAATGGATGAAAATTTTGAAGACCTACACTGGGATTATACAAGAATGTTTATAGGTCCGCACGAGCTTCCCGTTCATATTTGGGAATCATCCTATGTCAATAAATATGGGCTTCTTTTTCAAGAGGAAACACTGCGAGTCAGAAGGATATATTTAGAATATGGTCTGGAGACACTGCAATATGGCCGTGAAGCGGATGATCATTTAGGACTAGAACTAGATTTCATGTATCACTTAAGCAAGCTAGCAAATGACATAACAAAAGCAGAGAATCAGACGCACCTAAGAAAAATATTAAGTGACCAAGAGAATTTTTTAAAAGAACATTTATTGAACTGGATTCCGACTTTTTCAAAGAAAGTTATTGATAATGCTGAAACGGATTTTTATAAAGGTATTGTTAAAGTCCTTAAAGGATTTTTGATAATAGACAATATTTGCTTGGAAGAACTTTTGGCCAGAACAAAATAATAGTGTTTACTATGGAGGTGTTTTTATGTCGAACATTCTAAAAAAAGCTATGGATTACAAATTTTCTAGAAAAGCTTTTTTAGGCTGGTCTGCCGCATTAACGACAGCAGCTGTCGGAGCTTCCTATGGACTTAAAGAATTGGATCCTAGCATTGCAGCGGCCAAATTAGAAAAAGAGGGAAAATGGGTATCAGCATCATGTTGGCATAACTGTGGAGGTCGTTGTGTTAATAAAGCGCTAGTTGTCGATGGCGTTGTCGTTAGGCAGAAAACAGATGATACGCATCCTGATAGTCCAGATTATCCTCAACAGCGAGGTTGTCATCGTGGACGTTCTCAACGTCATCAAGTATTTGGACCAGATCGTTTGAAATATCCGATGAAACGAAAGAATTGGGCGCCTGGTGGTGGAAACAAGGAGTTACGTGGAAGAGATGAATGGGTTCGTATCTCTTGGGATGAAGCATTGGATCTTATAGCGGAAGAATTAAAACGGATAAAAACCAATTATGGAAATAAATCAATTCTTGGAACAAGCAGACTTCTTAACTTTTACGGTGGAGCTCTCGTAAGATGGGGGTCGTCTTCATCAGGTGCCTGGGGAGTACCTCAAGAGACGATGACCGGATTCTTTTCATGGGGACGCAATGACAGACTGGATTGGAGAAATGCAAAAATAATTGTAATGTGGGGAACAAATCCTGCGCGTTCTAATTTAGGAAACCCAACTTATAATTTTTTACAGGCAAAGAAAGCTGGGGCGAAATTTATTTTTGTCGATCCAACGGTGAGCCCATCTGTTAAAACGTTGGCAGATAAACACATACCTTGTAGACCTGGTACGGATACAGCATTACTTCTAGCCATGGCCTATCATATGATTGAAAACAATCTTCAAGACCAAGACTTCTTGGATAGATGTACAGTCGGTTTTGATAAGGATCATATGCCTGAAGGAGCAGATCCAAAGGAGAATTTTAAGGACTATGTTCTTGGTACATATGATGGTATTCCGAAGACCCCGGAATGGGCTTCAGAAATTTGTGGTACCGAGCCGAATGAGATTAGAGAGTTTGCAGAAGAAGTCGCGACAACAAAGCCTGTGATTTGGAACTCGTCTTTTGCACCTGCACGTACGTATCGAGGTCAGCAGTTCTGTCAAGCATTTCTTACAGTTGGCTGGATGACAGGAAATGTAGGGAAACCTGGTGCTGGTGTATGGACGATGGGGTATGCTTCTAATCAAAGTTATGGAGGTAAAACACTTGTACGTGGTGGCGGATCTGGACTTCCTAGCGCTGTAAATCCGTTATTCCCTGATGCAACATACGGTGCATACGATGGATATAGATGGGCTAATCCAACAAATACAGAAGCGCATGGTATGGCTTATTGTGAAACATATGATGCTATTTTAAATAATGAATACACAGCAACAGCAGGTAGAGGAAAAATTCCATGTGATATTCGTATGATTTGGCTAGTACGAGACGGTAGTGGTTATAACTTCCTAAACCAATCATCTGATATTAATAAGGGAGTCAAGGCTTTTCGTAAGGTTGATGCTGTCTTTACAAATGATATTGCTCTTTCTACGATTTCAAAATACGCCGATATTGTTTTACCAGCAACGACCGAATGGGAAAAAGAAGGAACAGTTAGGGGCGGTAACCCAGAAACGATGTTCGTTGTAAATCAAGTAGTTGATCCGATTTTTGAAGCAAGAACAGAAGAGTGGATGGACAGAGAGCTTGCTAAACGATTAGGGCTAAATCCTGACGAGATCTACCCAATTAGTGCGAAGCAACAGTTCTTTAATAGACTTGCAGGAGCTAAAGTCATTACGAAAGATGGAAAAGATTATGAGACATTAGTAACCATCACTCAGAAAGATATTAAAGAATGGGGTGTTGAAGGAACACCACAAAAAGGAAAGGTTGGCATAAAAGAACTGGTAGAGAAAGGTGTATACCAAGTTCCAAGATCTCCAGATGACAATTACACTGTGATTCAAGGGGAGGATTTTGTAAAAGACCCAGAAGCTAATCCTCTATCAACAAAGAGTGGGAAGCTGGAGATTCATTGTCAAGCTTTATCTGACAAGATTGCACAATATGGTTTTACAACAATACCTCCTATTGCAAAGTATGAACCACCACTCGATGGCTATGAGGATACATTTAAAGATTGGAAAAATAAGGTTAAAGGAGATTATCCTTTCCAACTTGTTACCGACCATTACGGCAGACGTTCTCACTCTGTATTTGATAACGTACCACAGTTAAGAGAGGCTTATCCTCAAGATTTCTTAATGAATACAAGAGATGGAGAAGCGCTAGGAATTAAAGATGGGGACACCGTGTTAATAGAAAGTGCCTATGGAAAAGTGATTCGTAACGTTGGTCTTACAGAGACTATGATGCCTGGTGTTGTATCTCTTGGAGAAGGTGCTTGGGTTGAGCTTGATGAAGAGACCGGTATTGACAAAGCAGGTGCTACAAACATGCTTTGTGGAGCACGTTTAAGTGGACAGGGAGAAGAGCCTTGGAACACCACAATTGTCCGGGTTGAAAAATATAAAGGTAAACCATTAAAGCCAGACTGTGAATGGGATCAAAGAGTCATATTTTAGGAGGTGATACCTGATGGGACAAAAAGGTTTTTATTATAATTCAGTAATATGTACGGGATGTAAAGGATGCCAAATTGCATGTAAAGATAAAAATGATTTAAAAGTAGGAGTGCTATTTAGACGAGTATATTCATTTGAAGGTGGGAGGTATCCAAAAACTTGGGGCTATTACCTTTCCTTAAGCTGTAATCATTGTGCTGAGCCTAAATGTGCACAAAACTGCCCTACTGGTGCCATATACAAGCGGGAATCAGACGGTCTAGTTGTTCAAGATAGGGAAAAATGTATCGGATGTAAAACCTGTATTTGGTCTTGTCCTTATGAAGGTCCTCAATACATTGAAGAAGAGAGAAAAGTTGGTAAATGTGATGGCTGTGCAGATTTAGTCGATGAAGGTCAAAATCCAGTATGTGTTGATTCATGTCCAATGAGAGCAATAGAATTTGGCGAGATTGCTGAGCTTAGAAAGAAATATGGTGATAATGCTAATTTGAAAGTTCTTGTTGATGCTGGTATAACAAAACCTTCTATTACCGTTCATGCAAAGGAACAAGCTAAGTATTAGTAAAAATAAATTTAAAGGAGGTTTTAAAATGTTTGCGGAAGAATGGCCACTCATATTATTCACACTCCTATCACAGCTAGCTGTAGGTACCTATATATTTATAGTGATTATTCGTTCTCTAAACAAGAATATAGATAGGCAGCTCAGTATTAATGTAACGAAACAAGGATTGTTTCTTGTAGGCCCAGTCATGTTCATTGCTCTTATATTATCAGTGTTCCATTTAGGGACGCCATTAGGAGCATACCGTGCTCTTTTGAATCTAGATTCTTCTTGGTTAAGTAGAGAAATATTGTTCGCAGGTGGCTTCTTTGTTCTTTGGATCGTATCCTATTATCTAGATCGAAAAGGTGCATGGAATCAAATAGTAGGGTGGGTTACCTCTATTGTAGGATTAGGAGCAGTCTTTAGTATGGCGAGTATTTATTTTGTGACCATAAAGCCGGCGTGGATCGATGTAAATACGTATCTAGTTTTTTTCGGAACGACGGTTGTTTTTGGCGCTGTTGCTGTGATAATGGTTGTCCTACAATCTAAAGAAGAGAAAACAGAAGCACTAATGAAAGTATTAAAGGTATTTGGATTAGCAGGGTTAGCAGCTATCGTTATCCAATTGATATATCTACCAGTTTATGCTGCTGGTTTATCTGTTGATGGAGGTTTAGCGGGGGCAGAAACAGCAAGTTTATTTGCAGGAAAATATGCATACTCGATTATAATTAGATGGATTCTATCAATTACAGGACTGGCTATTATAGGACTGATATTTTATAAGAATATTAAACCCCAAACACAATGTAAAATCTGCTATGCAGCATTTGCTTTAGTTATAATCGGTGAATTTTTAGGAAGATTTATCTTCTATGGAACGGGAGTATCAATGATAGTTGGCTAGAAGAATATAGAAAAAAAGATAATTTCTTTAATAGGTCCTTTTGGCAGATTGGGGACGGTTCTCATGCTTCCTCCGTTCGTCTAACGACGAAGGAAGCACAAGAACCGTCCCCGTGCTTCGTTCGTCGGCAGACTGAGAACCGTCCCCGTGCATCCTTCATAGTTAGACATTTCTCGGGAAATATTTACGAGTTATGTGTCGAAATCGCCGCAATTCTACAAAAAAGAGGAGGCATATTATCTACATCAACCTTGTTCCAGTGTTTTGAAGAAGGTGAGAACTGGATTGTGGCAGGTTGCTTGTCGTAACCGTAACATTTTTCAGACTGCTACTGCCTCAGTAAATCCCGAATTTGTCTCAGCAAATCTTCCTGCGTCTCTGGCTTTGCGCCTTTTTGTTCTTCCTTGCGCTCTAGCTTGCGGTAAACTTTTACAAACACAAAAATAGAGAACGCAATAATAAAGAAGTCCACCACACTTTGAATGAAAACGCCGTATAGGATTTCCGCATCACCAACTGTCACTTTTAAATCCTCAAAACTTACACCACCAAGCAACGTTCCAACGAGCGGCATGAGAATATTGTCAACGAGCGACTTCACAATTTTATTAAATGCGCCTCCGATAATAACTGCAACTGCAAGGTCTACTACATTTCCTTTCAATGCAAACTTCTTAAACTCTTGCCACATTGTTCATCACTCCTTATGAACAAAAGCTCTATTTAAGTAATGTGTACAACAAGTTAGTAAATATGTATCTCGTTCTCGAAACCGTGAACAAACATAAACTATATGATAGCCTTCAGGTAACGGGCATCTATCATGGCCCAAAACTGGAACAAAAAAGGAACCCTAAAAATCAGAGCTCCATTACTAAACAGCGATCTATCATTTTGAAAAAAAGTTTTGTGTGTAATAATATTGATACCCTTGATCAGTAAAAGCAACCCCGACGCCTAAGTACTCGCTCATACTAGACAAAATATTTTTACGATGACCGGACGAATTCATCCATCCTTCTACGACAAATACCGCATTACGATAACCAGCAGCAATATTTTCTGAGGCACTCCTATAATGGATACCTTCCGCCTTCATGCGATCAAACGGAGATAACCCGTCCAAATTCGTATGAGCAAAGTACTGATTCAATGCCATATCTAAACTGTGGGCATAGGCTGATTCCTTTGCACGACCATCCCATTCAAGAGTAGCAAGGTCTGCCTCTTTCCGAATGGCATTCGTAATATCAAACACTTGTAATTCAAAGTCATCTTGTATGTCCTTTTTATAATCAGAATAGCGTCCCATGTCTGTTTTCTCAATAAACACACCTGTTAATTTATAATCCTCATGCTTATCGTAAAAAAGAAAAACAGATTGATCCTCGTTGGCGTGATAGGTTTTGTCTTTAAAGCCTCCTGTATATGTCCCTTTTCCAGCTAAAAGAAAGTCCTCAACATCCTGAATAGTCAGACCAACCGCCACTTTACTATACATCGACACTGATGGAGTATACGTGGCTACCACGCGCTCATCTAACATGCCTACCATAATAAAATTTCGATAGTTTTCATGATACGTGTACCATTCATATCCTATTTCACTCGTTGTCACTCGTTGCGCTTCACCTAATTTATCATCTACTTCTTGTTTTGTCATGCCAATTGTTACAACTGCATCTTTGCCTAATTCATACAATGCATCATGCACTTTTACATGCTGTATCGTCTGAGGCAATCCGCTTTGCAAATAACGAAATAAAAACACAACACCTTGTGCTCGCTTCAATGTATCGTGTGGACGATAGGATGCATATGTTTTCGGATAAACCCCACTTTCATCCTTATAGCCAGTCGATAAATTATTGTCATACAACCACTGAATAGCATCCTTCTGTGTCATTCGTTTCCCTGACACAGCCTCTGCTAATAGTTTCGCAGTGTCTCCTCTAGTAATAGGCTGATTAAGAGTGCCGTCATGCAATCCGTCTTTTAAAAATAAGTTATACCTGTTAGCAACATAGTAAACGCCACTTGCCCAACTATCTGTATATGCAGCATTGGCGTCTGCTAGTTCATCCTTTGCTAAAAACCGCGTCAGCATAGCCATGTACTGGGCTTGAGTTAACGGGTTGTATGGCTTCAGTAACTTTTCTTCCACGTACCCATTCATGATACCGCGCTCAACTGCCCACGTCACAGCTGGAGTCCAATATTCATCAGACTTGAAATCCATATACTGATCAACCGGCAACGAAGATTCAGCCGAAACTACAGTTGTCATAAACACGATCGATAGAATAAATCCTACTAAAATTTTTCTCATTTCTATTCCCCGCAATCAAAGATATGATACTAGAATTATACTAAGAAAAACCATCTGTTGAGCCGAAAATGTCGATTTTCCTTGTCGAAATGTAAAAAAGAGTCGTAATACCTATGAAAAAGGAAGCATGGGGACGGTTCTCACTCTGCCAAAAAACATGCGCAGGCACAATCAAATGGAGATCGCCTCAAGGAGCCCGTTTATTGAATTTGAACAATCCATCTATTTAACCAAATACAGTTAAATGATAGTCTCACCTGCCAGTTTAATTGTGGAAAAGGATGCATAAGAACCGTCCCCAATCTGCCTGAAAACCACACGAACTACCACCATTATTGTTGTGTGCACCCTATCAAAATAGAGTTATAATAAAGAATAATATATATTTAGACTTTCGAAGTTCATTATACTAAAGTAACTGTATTAGTATCTTAAACAAAGGGGAGAGGAATCATGATTAAAGAACGTTTACTTGCAGACTTTGAAACATCACTAGACCACTCTGGCGTGTCGGGAGAGCGACTCGCCCAACGACTCGCCGAAATCGCCAGCATCGGCTACACCGAGGATGGAGGCTCGCGCCGAATCGGCTTTTCACAAGAAGAGAAGCACGCTAAGCAATTAGTCGCACAATGGATGAAGGACGCTGGACTTGAAGTACGAGAAGACGGAGCAGGCAACATATTCGGAAGATGCACGGGGACGGTTCTCACTCTGCCAGCAATTATGTCGGGCTCACATCTTGATAGCGTGCCAAACGGTGGTCATTTTGACGGGCCACTAGGTGTCATCGCGGCACTTGAAGTAGTCGAAGCGTGGCGCACTAATGGCTACAAACCTGCACGCACCTTTGAAGTTGTTGTGTTTTCTGACGAAGAAGGTGCTCGCTTCAATGGAGGTCTACTCGGTAGTCAAGCTATGATGGGACAGGTGAACCGTGACGAAATCACTCGCCTAGTCGATATCGAAGGTCAGCCCTTTAGCGACGTCATTCGTACGTACGGATTAAATGAAGATGAGTTCTTTAACAGTCAACGAGACATGAGTGAGATCGCCACTTTCATTGAGGTTCATATTGAGCAAGGCAAGCGCCTCGAAAAAGAAAACCTTCCTGTTGGCATTGTCACTGGAATTGCTGGACCTTGCTGGATGGAAGTAACGTTCAAAGGCGCAGCTGGTCACGCTGGCAACACACCGATGAACGACCGCCAGGATGCTCTGCTGGCAGCAAGTAAATTCGTTGTGGCGCTAAACAGTCTGCCGCACAAGGTAAGTCCGACTGCCGTCGCAACCGTCGGTAAGCTTGATGTGTCACCGAATGGAGCCAACGTTATCGCCGGTGAAGTAAAGCTCATCGTCGACATTCGCGATATCCACACAAACTCACGAGACGCCCTCGTCGAGCTTGCGATTGAAGAACTGAAGAAAATTGACGACGTCACTGTTACGTGGGAGGAGAAAATCCGAATTGAGCCCGTTCCCGTGCAGGACGATATGCTGGATAAACTAACGTCCTCGGTGAAGGCAAATAACATCACACCGTACTACTTGCCAAGCGGAGCTGGCCATGATGCAATGATTGTCGGCGCAAAAATTCCCATTGCTATGCTTTTTGTGAAAAGTAAAGAAGGCATCAGCCACAATCCAAAAGAGTGGACAATGCTAAACGACTGCGTGCACGCGGTTCACGTCCTAAAGCATTTTGTCGAGAATTACTAGGATTGTGCTATCAGTTGCTATCAGAGAAATAGTTAAAGGCTAGCAAACTGATAAAGGCTGCTATATGTTTAAAAACTATCACCTTGGGAACATAAATCATGAGGTGATAAGGATGAACAACAAAAATGAGAAACTGAACGGCACCATGGTCAATAACGAAAAAGAACTAAAACAACAATCGAAGATTATGGAGCACATGCCAACGAACAAAGAAGTAAAAGAAGAGGGCAAGCATCCGGATCCGGCACAAAAACATGACGAGAAGCGAAAGGAATAAATACAGATTCCTTTCGCTTTTTTATGTTCTTGCTATATTTAGTTTCACTGCTTAAAAACCATGTGCTATTGAATGTCCTCCAATGTAAGTCGAAGTCCGGCAGTCACATGTCAAAATCCTCCTGTCAAGCTTCATATTCCACAAATCCATCCCCACATACCAAGTTTTCAACCACTGCCATGTCAAATCTCTACAAGGGAAGTTCATTTCCAACTACAAACAAAGTACTATTATCGGTAAGATTGGTTGTAGGAAGAGCTTTTTTAAAATATACATAATAATGGATATGAATCATATTGTTGAGAACTGCTGGATGCGGATATCAAAAGTATCCTAAAAATTAGAAGGTTCGTCGCCGTGCATACTCTTGTGGCCAACTGGGAAAGGTTGGCGCATAAACTCAAGAAATTCGCGCATAAATCCAATAATCTGGCGTATAAACTCAAGGAATTCGCGCATAAATCCAATAATCTGGCGCATAAACCTAAAGAACTCACGCATAAACTCGAAAATATAACGCATAAACCTAAAAATCTCACGATAAATCCTAGTCGTTATATTGATTAAACCCAGCTATTTATGCTCAATCCATCAACCAGAGACCACAAGAAATCGAGGTGTCACGCTATGTTTTTGAAATCGTATGAAACAAAACAAATGCTTGAGGCAATCCTCGGTACTATTGATGAGGCCATCCATGCGGTGGACTCTGATGGTATTACGATTTTTTACAACAAAGTGGCGGCGGCGCATGATGGGCTTGAGATTGGGCATGTACTAGGAAAACACGTGTTAGAGGTATTTCCGTCGTTAAATAGTCACACGAGTACGCTGCTTAAGGTGATCGAAACAGGTCAGCCCATATATCAACAGGCGCAGACGTACAAAAATAACAAAGGACAACTGATAGATACAGTGAACACGACACTGCCTATTAAAATCGGTGGTCGCACTATTGGAGCTGTTGAAATCGCAAAGGATTTATCACGCGTGAAGCAACTCGCACAGAAATTGCTTGAGCTGCAGGAGAAAGTCGTGAATCAAACCGCCAAACCAACCACCACATCAGGTGCTAAATACAATTGGGACGATTTTATCACAGCATCTAACGAGATGGAGCAGGTTAAAGCGTATGCTAGGCGTGCGGCAAACAGCTCGTCGCCGATTATGATATATGGGGAAACAGGAACAGGGAAAGAGCTCCTTGTTCAGTCGATTCATAATGCCTCGGCGAGGCGAAAGGGGCCGTTCATTGCACAAAATTGTGCGTCACTGCCAGAGTCCTTATTAGAAAGTATTTTGTTTGGGACGAAGAAGGGGAGCTTTACAGGAGCTGTTGATCGTGCGGGATTATTTGAGCTTGCCCATGGTGGCACGCTTTTTTTAGATGAGATACATGCGATGCCGCTCGATTTTCAAACGAAGCTATTGCGCGTGTTAGAGGATGGTGTTATTCGCAGAGTAGGCGGGACCGAGTCGTACGTTGTGGATGTGCGAGTCATTGTCGCGATGAATGAGCATCCGCAACTATGCATTGAGAAACAGCAACTGCGTTCGGATCTTTATTACCGTTTAAATGTTTTTTTTATTGAAATTCCGCCATTGCGAAAGCGACTTGGTGATATTCCCATTCTCACATACCATTTTATAAAAAAATATAATTATCTATTTAACAAACTCGTCATTGATATCGATGATGATGTCCTTTCGTACCTTGAGAGTCACTCGTGGCCAGGGAATGTGCGTGAGCTTGAGCATGCGATTGAGTATGCAATGAATATGTGCGATGGTGACACGATTGTGATGGCACACCTGCCTCACGTCGTAACGCGTGCACTTGGTGAAAAAATAACAATTCAACCTCTTAAATTAGCAGTCGAGCAAACCGAACGGAACCTTATCCAACAAGCTCTGCGCATTGCAAACGGCAATGTGTTAAAAGCAGCTACCATTTTAAAAATTCCGAGACAAACGCTGCAATATAAAATGAAGAAATATGGGGAGCAGTAGGTTGTGTGATTCAAAATAGACGGCGACCTACAATTAGCAAAACCTGGATTGCAATGAGAACTCGAGCAAAAGGAGGTTAATCCAATGACCCCACCTTACGAAACGAAAAAATTTAAAACATCTCAATACGAAGTACAGCTGTTTCTTGACTATTTCAATGAGCGACTGCGTGTTGACGATTATCGCGGCAACGTGCAAGACATTGTCAAAACACTCGACCCAATCCTTAGTCAACATAATTTCAAAAAGCTAATTTTCTTTGCGCGTTCAGAGCATTTTCACACGTTATTGTCGCTACAGTTTGAGTTAGAGGCAATTATATATGGCTTTTTCAATGGATCTGATAATTACATCATGACTCGGTTCGCAGACGATGCGAGGAGAACGAGCTCACAATGGGTGAAGGAGGATGGGATTCTCGAAGCAGTTCGATCAGCGCGACCGAGCGCCGCCTCCGATATTCCGAAAAAATACGTGTTTCGCAAAGCGACGAAGGTAGATGCCCATGCGCTGTCGGAGCTGTACGGTAAGGTGTTCGCGGTGTATCCGACGCCTGTGACAGAGGCGGCTTATGTAAAAAAAATGATCGAAGGGGGGACCGTGTTTTATGTGGTCGAATGTGGGGGACAGCTAGTGAGCGCGGCGTCAGCGGATATAAATGAAACGCTGCATCATGCGGAGTTAACGGACTGTGCGACGTTGTATGAGCATCGCAAATATGGGTTGATTAAGCAGCTTCTTAAGCAGCTGGAGGATGAACTAAAGCAGCGCGGGATTTATTGTGCGTTCTCAATCGCTCGGGCGCTATCGTATGGGATGAATGCGGCGCTTCACCAACTAGGGTATTGCTACACGGGACGCTTGACGAACAATTGCTATATTTTTGATAAGCTCGAGGATATGAATGTGTGGGTGAAGGATTTGAGTCGCTAAAGGGAAGTGCGACGTATCGTTTAAGTGTCTCAAGAGAAGCGGCATGTATCGTTTAAGTGGCTAAAAGGAAGTGGGAGCCCGATGCGTGACGGTAAAGGGAAGCACCCCACGTATTAATAGAAGGAAGCGCGAACCCGAACCCAAGCACCATGCGTGTCACTAGAAGGTTGCACGAACCCGATGCATGTCACTAGACGGAAACCTGAGCCCGATGCATGTCGCTAGGGATAACCAGTAACAGTGAGTCGCTCAAGGAAGCACGAGAACCGTCCCCAGTTTGCCGGTTGGCAGAGTGAGAACCGTCCCCATGCTGCCGGGTTTTGGGCATGGTGCCGAGGGTTCGGCTGTTTGCGTCTAAGTTGAAAAGGGAAATTGCTGGTTTTTCGGCATTTTGCATGTTCAATCGGCACTCATTCGAAGAAAACACAGGAAAACAGCTCAATCTCTCCGCGTCAGAAAGTTGGCACGAAACTTGCATCTATATAATGCAAACAGCCAATAAAGGAGAGATTCCCCATGTTACATGATTTATATAAACCGTCGCGTCACTGGAAGGACATTGAGCTTTGGAAGGATGTGCCGGAGGAAAAATGGAATGATTGGCTTTGGCAGCTCACAAACACGATTCGCACACTAGATGATTTGAAAAAAGTAATTGATCTTACACCAGAAGAAGAAGAGGGCGTTCGCATATCAACGAAAACAATTCCGCTAAACATTACCCCATACTACGCATCACTCATGAACCCAACCGACCCTAGATGTCCGATTCGCATGCAGTCTGTTCCGATCGGCGAAGAAATTAATAAAACCAAATATGACATGGAGGATCCGCTTGAGGAGGATGAGGATTCACCTGTTGCCGGGTTAACGCACCGCTATCCGGACCGCGTACTATTTCTTGTCACGAATCAGTGCTCGATGTATTGCCGTTACTGTACGCGCCGTCGTTTTTCAGGGCAAATCGGAATGGGTGTCCCGAAAAAGCAGTTGGATGCGGCAATCCAGTATGTTCGCGAAACGCCAGAGGTTCGTGACGTGCTATTGTCAGGCGGTGATGGATTGTTAATCAACGATACAATCCTTGAATATATATTAAAAAATTTACGAGATATTCCGCATGTGGAGATTATTCGTATCGGTACTAGAGCGCCGGTCGTGTTCCCGCAGCGTATTACCGAGGACTTGTGTAATATTTTTAAAAAATATCATCCTGTCTGGCTAAACACGCATTTTAATACATCCATTGAAATTACCGAGGATTCAAAGCGAGCGTGTGAAATGCTTGCCAACGCCGGAGTGCCGGTTGGCAATCAATCTGTTATTCTCGCAGGCATTAATGATAGCGTGCCGATTATGAAAAAACTCATGCATGATTTAGTAAAAATTCGTGTGCGCCCGTACTACATTTATCAGTGCGACTTATCGGAGGGCATAGGTCACTTCCGAGCGCCAATCTCAAAAGGACTTGAGATTATTGAAGGCTTGCGCGGTCATACGTCTGGTTATGCAGTACCGACAGCGTTTCTTGAAGTAAGTATATAGAAGAAAAGGGTGAATTCTCGTGCACAAAAAGTACAGTCATCTTGCGATTTACTTGAGAATTAGCCAAGAAAAGAAACATGAAAATGAAGAGACGTTAAAAAACCATCGAGACATTTTAACAACATATGCCGAATCAATCGCATGCAAATATGATATTTTCGGTGAAGTCATTAGTGGTGGCAAATCAGAACTCGACGAAAGAAAGCAACTCCATCAGCTGCTTCACAAAATTGAAAAATACGATGCTATTTTATGCTTTGAGCTCTCACGTTTATCCCGCAACGGGCTCATATCACAAACGGTGAAGCAATATTGTATGGATTATGATAAGCCCATCCTCACGCCGTATTACGAGTATGATCTATCAAACAATGAAAATGATCGGCTTATGTTTGACGTCGGAAGTATCTTCGCTAGTCACGAGCATAGCATCATCGGGAAACGTAGCAAACAGAATAAACTGGCAATGGCAAGGGCGGGGCTTCATGTTAGTGGCACGGTCCCTTTTGGATATAAAAGAAATAAAGAAACACGCCGACTAGAAATTGATGAAGAAGAAGCGCAAGCCGTTCGATACATGTATGAATTGTACGAAAAGAGACTAGGAAGCTATAAAATTCGCGACATATTAAATAGAGAAGGCTACAAAACGAGACAGAACAGTCTGTTTAGCATACCTACTATTAAGCGAATACTGAAAAATCCAGTGTATAAAGGTACGATCGTCTTTAATGACCGCAAGCGTAAGAAGAAAGATGGCAAGTTTATATACGAAAATATTGAAACAATCACCGTAGATAAAGCGCATCCCTGGATTATACATCCTGACCAATGGGAGAGGGTAAACAAAGAACAAGTGGAGAAAGCGAAGAAAACGTTGATAGTTCGAGAAAAAGCAGCTAGAAAAACAGGTGTTACGATGCTAAAGGATTTAATTTATTGTGGAGTCTGCGGCAGGAAAATGGCGATACGGAAAGACAATAAAAGTGCGACAGGCTATACAATTAAGAAATGTGAGTACATTCTTAAAAACGGAGAAAGATGTAACAATGGTGGTATTAAACTAGAGTGTGTTGAATGGGAAGTGAAGCAAGAACTAACGCAGTATAAACAATCATTGCCTCAAGTTATTTCTTTTTTACAAAAAAAATCTTTAACTAATCTTGAAGAACAGCGCAAAACTAGATTAGCTCACATTGAGAAGCAACTAACGGACAATCGCCAACAACAACAACGGCTGTTGGATTTAGCACTGCACGGATTATTTTCGGATCAAGAAATTATAAAAAAGAAACAGGCATTAAAAGCTATCGAGCAACATTTGCAAAGTGAAAAGCTAACAATGTTAGATTATATGCCTTTCTCAGATGATACGAATGAGTTACTGCAAGGTACCATTGATTTAGTAGATAAAATAGACTACTTCAGCTGCGAAAAAGGTAATGAAGCGCTTAAACATTTCATAAGTAAAATATATTACACACGTATCATGCCGGATGACTTACTGAAAAAATCTACACAAAGTAAAGAAAGAAGATATTATCCTTTTTGTGTTGAAATTGAGTATAAAGCATAAGCTTGTAACTGTTTGCAGACTGTTTCATATTGTAATTTTAATACAATATTGAAGGTGGTGAATAAGGTGCAGACAACTAGCAAAATTGCGAAGCTCCAACGACCACCATGTAACCGAACTCGAAGAAACGAACCAAATCTAGAATTAATGGCAAAAGCGTTTATAAATTTATATATACACTCAAAGAAAGGTGAACTAAAAAAATAATAGATATTCAGGTGAAATTAGATAGTGTGATTGCTTCCTTTGGCTGTGTAACAAAAGAATGTGGTAGGTTTCCCGGTAAGTACAGAAGTGTAAAAAATGGAAATGGTGTGTGCGTATAAGATTGTCATATGTATTTTGCAAAATCTAGTCGCACAACAAAAAACAACAGGAGGTATTGAAAAAGTCATACCTTGTTGAATTCTGGTGCAGGAAGGCGATTAACTACATGTAATAGCTGATCACCCTTTCTTTTTCTAAGTTGACAATTTTACAATAGTCTCCGACAATATGCGGGTATTTTTCAAATAGAGTCATAGTGAACAAAAATGTCAAACTATTGGGAAGTTTATAAAATAACGATTGACAGAAAGGACTTTTTTAATTTATTATTATCTCAACAGTAGAATAGTATCTCCTAAGGGGAGTAGCTTTTACAATAAAGTCGTCATTACAGAGCAATAGCTCTCGGCTTTATTGGCAACTTACGTTGTTAGCAAGACCTTGCCGTCTAGGTAAAGGTCTTTTTATGTGTATTAACCTTTACCGTCTGTGGTAAAGGTTTTTTTAATGTCTATGATCATTTGATTGGCCGGATGGATATGTTGAAATTGTCACCTCGGTCAGTCGATGGAATGGTGAGAAACTTTGTTGAAAAGGGCCCACCACACTTCATGGTAAATCAAACCTTGCCTATATATAGAGAAAACCTGCTGCCATAAACGATATCAAAAAAGGAGAGGGAATGAATGAGAAAAACAAAGGTAAACTTTACGGATTTATTAAAAAAGAACAGAGAAGAATTACTAAAAGATAAGGCTCAAATTGAAAAAATTGAAAAACGAATAGACGAAAAAATCATTCAGTCTAAATAGATTAGGTGGAGGCGGAACGACTTGATGCTTTGGAATTACATGTCTTTCTCAAAAATAGGTACAGCAAGAGTTGACTTGATCCTGCCTAAAGACACGTATAGCCCGGGAGACATTATTAAAGGATACTATTTCATTGTTGGTGGTGCGAGAAAGCAGCAAGTGAATCGTATCGAAAGTGATTTCATCTTATTTAATCAAACAGAAGGAACAAAAAAGGTGATTGACTTTACGACAATCCTCACAAGTAAGATGATTACCTCAGCGGAAGAGAATACGTTTCCGTTTGCTTTCAAAATACCTTTTGATATTCCATTCTCATCAAATGATGTATCGTATTATTTTCATACGAGGATTGCCTTTCATAAAGGAATAGAGAGCAAAGATCAAGACAGCATTATAATTGTTTAATAGTTTTGAAAGTAGTATCAATCAATTGCGAAATCGGAGAGGCTATGGAATATAACTCACTTCCTCCTTTCGAACGATAATTTGCATTATAAAATTAGGGGGAATATATTAGTGGAATTTTCAATTTTATTAGAATATGCATGGGTGTTACTTCTACTCATAGGTATTGAAGGGTTACTAGCTGCCGATAACGCTCTCGTGCTTGCAATCATGGTTAAACATCTTCCGGAGGAACAAAGAAAAAGAGCGTTATTCTATGGGCTGGCAGGTGCCTTCGTATTCCGTTTCGCTTCATTATTTTTAATTTCGTTCTTAGTGGACGTTTGGCAGGTTCAAGCGCTTGGTGCACTGTATCTGTTGTTCATCGCCCTTAACCATATTTTTAGAAAAGTAATAGTGAATAAAGAGAAAGAAAAAGCAGGACTTGTAGAAGAAAAGAAACAAGCAGGCTTCTGGACAACAGTTTTAAAGGTAGAGTTAGCAGATATCGCATTTGCAATAGATTCTATATTAGCCGCGGTGGCATTAGCTGTCACACTTCCGAATACTAACCTACCGAAAATAGGAGGATTAGATGGTGGGAAGTTTCTCGTGATCTTTGCGGGTGGCTTAATTGGATTAATCATTATGCGTTTTGCGGCCAATTACTTTGTAACTTTGCTGCAAAAGAGACCAGGATTGGAAATCGCCGCTTTTGTTATTGTTGGTTGGGTAGGAGTGAAGCTAGCTGTGTTCACATTATCTCACCCTGACCTCGCTATTTTACCAGTTGGGTTCGCGAAAACACCTGAATGGAAAATCACTTTCTATGTGGTTCTCGTCTTAATCGCAGTGTCAGGCTGGTTTTTATCAAAAGGAAAGAAAGAAGTGGCTCAACGAGCATCTCTATAACACAGTTACCATCTTGAGTGTGTGATCAAGGTATGACTTATACTAGAGTCCTTTAACAGCAGGACTTGTCAAAAAACTTAATATTACAGAACTTCCCGAACGGGAAAGCCCATCTCCTGCAGGTGTGGGAGTGTCAAAATCATCCTAAGAATGTTGGTTTAATACGTTCTTAGGTTTTTTTGTCACGTGATAGTTGCGGAATCATAAGATCGGTAACTTACAATAAAACAAGGCCTAGGATTTCTTGAGATATGTATATAGAGTAAGGCAAATCTCATGCAGGAAAAGTGTGTTCGCGTTAATGTTTAGTTATGTCTACGTTATTCACTCTGACCACTAAAAAATTCCGAACATAACATAAATTTGATAGAGAAACGTTTCCACATATGGTATTCTTGTCAGTGAGGTGATTACATGGCTACGATAAAGGATGTTGCGAAGTTAGCAGGAGTTGGATTGGGGACTGCTTCGCGCGTTATTAATAAATCTGGTTACGTAAGTGAAGAGACTGCAAAGAAAGTATTAGATGCAGTCAAAACATTAGGATATGTGCCGAATGAAACGGCAAGAGCATTCGTATCACAAAACAATAAAATGGTGGCTTTGTTTTTACCATCCATACACCACGCTTTTTTCTCAGAGCTTGCTTTCTACATTGAAGATGAACTTGATAAACATGGATATAAGCTTATGCTATGTAATTCTGATGGCCAAATAAAAAAGGAAATAGCCTACATCAATATGCTTAAGCAAAACAAAGTATCAGGCATTATTGGTATCTCCTATAATGCTATAGAAAATGAAATAGATCACTCTATGCCGATTGTTTTAGTAGATCGTCATATAGGAGAAGATATACCTTTCGTATCTAGTGATAATTATGGAGGGGGACAATTAGCTTTCCAAATATTAAAAGAAGCGGGATGTACGAAATTCGCCTTTATTGGTACGTATTCGAAAGGACTTTATACAGAAGTAGAAAAAAGAAAGTTGGGCTTTAAAGATGCGGCTGAAGAAGCAGGAGATCCATATGCCATTCATATTGAAGAGGATCCGATTAAAGACCAAATTTCATTTTTAAATATGTTTCTTACAACCTATCCAGATGTCGATGGTGTGTTTGTGGAAAATGATTTTATGGCTTTAAATCTTGTACAGCTTGCTCTTGATAAAAACATTAAGATACCACAAGACCTTTCTATTATTGGTTTTGACGGTGTTAAGACGTATTCGCCTTTAAGACCAAAACTTTCGACAATAAGACAGCCCGTTGAAAAAATGGGAAGAAGCTTAGTGGAATTATTGCTTAAAAGAATAAGTGGAGAAAAGGTTACACCTGCCATTCATCCTGTCGAATATATTAAAGGCGACACAACATGCTAAAAATAAAAAAATATTTGAACATGGTGTTGACATATGTAAGTGGTTTCATTTATACTCAAAGTAACAAATGGAAACATTTCCACAAAGAGAAAATAGGGCGAAATGCCCTAAAATTTTTATCTAATGTGGAAACATTTCCACTGTCACTAACACTACCTTATAGGGGGAATATATGTGAAAAAGATATTGGTTTTATTCCTAATGGTTGCTTTTGTTATTGGTTTAACAGCTTGTAGTAGCTCAGTAGATAATACTGAATCTTCATCAAGTTCATCAGATTCAAGTAATTCATCAACAGACTCAACTACTACAGACAGTGATGAAGTAAAAGAATTAACAGTATGGGTACATGTGCCAGCAGATGAACAAGAAGGCATGAATTATGACACGAGAGCAAAAGAATTTGAAGAAAAACATGACAATGTGAAGGTAACAGTAGAGCATATTGTTAAAACGGGTGAAGGTAGTGGGTATAACGATAGAATTAACGCTGCCATTACAACAGGGGACTTGCCTGATGTTATCACATTAGAAAGTGTACATACAGCATCGTATGTGGATTCTGATTTACTTTTACCTTTAAATGAATATTTAAATGCAACAACAATTTATTCTTATTTAGATCCAATTGTCATGGCTGGTAGTGTAGGAGATAACTTGTATGCACTACAATCTTTTGACTTATCTGCGCCTGTATTTTACAATGTCGACTTATTTAATAAGGCAGGAATTGAAATTCCAGCTGATGAGAATGGAAATTGGACAGTAGATTTAGCGTGGAGCTACGATGAATTTTTAGAGAATACGAAAAAATTGAGAGATTACATGGGGCAAGAGCCTGTGCATATGTTCCCAGATAATAATGGATGGCAAATGTATGCTCATTCACCGATTATTTTCTCTAATAATGCTCAGTTAGTAGGAGATAATGGCTTGGATACAGAGGGCTACTTAAATAGTCCAAACGCTTTAGAAGCATTTAACTTTATGAACGATTTGTTTAGAGAAGGCATTGTTTCTCCAACAGCAAGAGAGAATGCTTTTGCGTTAGAGAAGGCTGCCATTAGTTTTGAAGGACCTTGGATGATTGGTGTGTTTGAAAACGAATATCCTGATTTAAACTGGTCGTTGATGCCTTATCCAGTCGGAAAAGAAGGGCATAACTCTGCTCCGCATGGAAGCTGGTATGTAGCAGCAACAAAGAGCACTAAGTATCCTGAGTTAACAGCGGAATTAGTAGCGCACTTAACAAACAAGGAAAGTGCGAAGGCAATGGAAGAAGCAGCAGGATTAATCCCAGGTCACAAGGAATTGTTGGAAACATCAGCAACGTATAGTGAATACCCTAAAAAGTTAATGCTTGAACAGTTAGCTGGAACAAGACATGTAAAACCAGTATCCCCTATTTTCCCAGTATTAGAAGATGTACTTGGTGATATTGTAGAAGGTATTGCGTTAGGAACGGATTCTGTAGAGAATTTGGTCAATGCAGCCATTGAAAAAGCTGACCGTGAAGCGGCTAGATTTAAATAAAGGTAAATACGATAGAATGATAGTAAGTATACAATTAATTTGTATACTTACTATTCTATTAAGGAGTAATTTTTATGAATCTTACTAGACCTAAAAATCTAAAATTCTTTATCAGTAGTAAAGTTTTATTTTTACTACCCGCATTCGTTTTGATATCAGTGTTTGTTATCTATCCTTTGTTTCTTGCAGTGTGGTATTCGTTCACAGATTACTATTTATTAAAACCTAACGATATATCGTTTGTAGGCTTAGATAATTATTTTGAAATTGTGAACGATAAATATGCAAGGCAATCGTTTATAAACTCTACGAAATATGTCATTTATATTGTGCCGCTGCAAGTAGCTTTATCGCTATTTCTAGCCATTCTTATTGCGAAAAAATCAAAAGTGAATACGTTTTTCAGAACGGCTTTTTTCTCACCTTATATATTATCAATCATCGTCGTATCGCTACTTTGGAAAAACATTCTTGATCCTAACGCAGGGATTGTTAATGTATTCTTGTCAGAGTTAGGCTTTGAGAATTTGCAGTTTTTTAGTAGTCCTGACTTAGCACTACCAACTATTTCGTTTATTATTCTCTGGCAAGGCATAAGCTTTCAAATGTTAATCTTAATGGCGGCTCTCCAAGAAATACCTGCAGATTTATATGAAGCAGCAAGTATTGAAGGCGCCAATGGCTGGCAAAAATTCAAGTATATTACGGTTCCAAGTATTAAAGGACAGCTTATTTTTGTTCTCATTGTTGTTACAACAGGAACCTTTAAGATCATTATTGAACCTTTAGTTTTAACTAATGGGGGGCCACAAGGTAGTACATCAAGTATTTTGTTATATATGTTCCAACAAGGAACAAGGTATCGTCAAATTGGATACTCTAGTGCGATAACGGTAGTGTTCGCGCTCATACTGATCATCATAGCATTTGCGCAACGAAAGCTATTTAAGGAGGAATAAAAATGAAGAAATATATTGGGATTAAAGCTATTAAATTTTTCATACTCATTATATTTGCTGTACTATTTTTATTCCCAACAGTTTGGATGTTCGTAAGTAGCACAAAGACAGTCGCAGAAATATCTAAGGAAATAGGAACGATCCAAAGTTTCATTCCAACATTTAGCAACATCAGTATATGGCTAGATCCTTATAAAGAAATGTTTAGCCGATTTAATTTTGCCATTCATTTTTTTAATAGTGTGTTTTATAGCTTTGTAATTGTATTTGGTAGTCTATTTGTTAATTCGTTAGCAGGTTATGCGTTAGCGACATTTGATATACCATTTAAAAAGTATATATCCGGTGCGTTAATTATTTTAATCATTTTCCCGTTTCAATCGGTGCTCATTCAAATATTTATTATTATTAACGAATTAAATTTAACAAATACAGTTTGGGGTTTAGCTTTACCGCATATTGGTAGCGCCTTTTACATCTATTTATTTATGGTCTTTTTTAAAGGCATTCCGAAGGAGTTACGGGAATCCGCCTATATTGATGGGGCATCTGATTGGCAAATTTTCACTCGTATTGCCGTTCCGATTTCAAAGCCTATTTTCATTACTATTGGCATATTAGTGTTCGTCGGCTCTTGGAATGATTATGTGTGGCCTCTTATGATTTTTACAGAAACGTCTAAATATCCATTATCCGTTGCTGTAAACATCATGAATGAAACAAAGCCCGTGTATTTAAACCAAGTTATGGCTGGGCTTACCGTTACGACCATTCCAATATTATTAGTTTATATTTTGGGGCAGAAATACATTATGCCACAAAATACATCATCTGGCATAAAGTAAGTTTCGCTAGTTAGAGGTGAGTTATGAGTCTTATTTATAACCTTGCTTTTTCTGAAGGAGAAGGCAATACAACAACAGAACATATCCGAGGACATGAGCTACAAATTGAATATGTGTTTCAAGACGCTAAATATAAAAATAGCTGTTCACCTCGGTGGATTA